>NZ_JBLLVA010000020.1:0-97284 GCF_047739745.1 Borborobacter xinjiangensis
GGCGGCCCGTGCACCGGAGACTGCGACGATCGCCGCAGCGGAGCCGATGAGAAGGCTCTTGATGTTCATTTTCTGACCTCCAGTCAAAAGTTAAAAAACGGGTCTGGGTATTTTTTGCTGAAGGACAGCTTTCCCTGCCCCATCCCCAATACCGAAAAAGACACGAATGCTCGCCCCTTCCTCGAAACCGACATTACTCATGGTGGACTGCCGTTCAACCAAGTTCCAAGGCAGAGACGAACGCAGCGGGCGCTATCGGGCAATCCTGTGGCACAAATGACACGATTTCAGGGCGGGCCTATACGAGTTGTTAACCCTGACAGCCTCGAAAGGCGACGAATCCGAGCTCCAGGCGGAAGAATCGCTGTGTATTCGTCGCCGTGCGATTCGCATGGCCGATCCAGGAGGGATGACCTGGCGCGGTGCCAAGCGGTCTTTTTTAATAGACTCGCATCGCGGCTGCTTGCTTGTCGACGCTGTTTTCTTTATCCAGCGGGACACCGGAGAGGTGGCCGAGTGGTCGAAGGCGCTCCCCTGCTAAGGGAGTAGAGGTCAAAAGCTTCTCGTGGGTTCGAATCCCATCCTCTCCGCCATTCAAGCGACGTGTCGCCAATCATCAACATTTTCAACGAGTTAGCGCCTGCCCTCGGGCGAATCCTGCGTGGCGCGCGGTGTATGCGACGCACCTTGTTCAGATTCTGACTGGAGGTCAGAAAATGAACATCAAGAGCCTTCTCATCGGCTCCGCTGCGGCGATCGTCGCAGTCTCCGGTGCACGGGCCGCCGACGCCGTCGTCGTCGCTGAGCCTGAGCCCATGGAATATGTCCGCGTCTGCGACGTCTACGGCGCCGGCTTCTACTACATCCCCGGCACCGAGACCTGCCTGCGCGTCGGCGGCTATCTGCGTTACGACATCGGCGTCGGCATGTGGGGACATCAGGACGTCGTTGATCGTAAGGACTTCGCCGAAGACGGCGTTCTTGACTACAACGACACCTACTACAAGTTGATGCGCGCCCAGGTGCAGCTCGACGCCCGTGGTGAGACCGAATTCGGCACGCTGCGTGGCTACATGGCCCTCAACTTCAACAACGAAACCGACGTGACCGGCGGCGTGCTCAACCAGGTCTTTACCGACAGCTTTTTTGCCTTCGACCATGCCTGGATCGAACTCGGCGGCTTCCGCGTCGGCTACTCCGACTCGATGTTCGAGTGGCTGACGGATTCGGCTGGCGCCGTGATCCAGGACAGCATCGTCGCCTACTCGCCGGGCAAGAGCCACCAGATCTCCTACACCTTCACCGCCGGCAACGGCTTCGCAGCCACGATCGGCTTCGAAGAGGGTAACAACGGTCGCGGTGGAATCTACACCCTTGACAGCTATGTGCCGCACGTTGTGGCCGGTGCTTCGTTCACCCAGGGCTGGGGCAAGGTTGCCGCTGTCGTCGGTTACGACTCGGTTTGGGAAGAGTGGGCCGGCAAGGTCCGCGTCGACGTGAACGCAACCGAAAACATCACCCTGTTCGCGATGGCCGGCTACAAGTCCGGTGCGGACGACGACGATTTCGGCGGCCTTGACGCTCCGAACTTCTACGGCGTCTGGGGCGGCGACTGGGCTGTCTGGGCCGGCGGTACGGCTCGCTTCAACGAGAAGACTGCTCTGAACGTGCAGTTGTCTTATGACGAAGACGAGACCTTCGGCGCTGTTGTCGGCCTCGACTACAACATCGTTCCGCTGTTCGTGATCCGTCCGGAAATCTCCTACGCTTCTGTGCAGGATCCGGTCACCGGCGAACGTGAAGACGATTGGGGCGGTTACCTCCGCTTCCAGCGCTCGTTCTAATGCGCTCGGCGCTCTAACATGAACTTGGCAGCCCGGGACCTCGGTTCCGGGCTGTTGCTTTTCAGACGCCGGCGTTGGCGGGGGCTACAAGAAGGAGATCGGGGAAAGCGCAGGGATCGAAGCGACGTGAGGACGGGAATCAAACGCCTAACTTTGCAGGGATCCCAGGTTGAAGAGCTTCCAATATTCCTACAACCATGTATTTGGACCCAGGCGGGTATCAACAGACCTTAGCTGGTACTGCTTGGGGAAAATATCTGAAGATGAAAACTGACGCGTTACGCGAGTTCTCGAGCCATGCCATCTCGTACACGGCAAGCTTCGGTGCCGGTGCGAGCTACAACAGCGGCATATTCACTGTTGTAGAGAGCTTCTCGATCAGTGAGCTCTTTGAAAAATACAAGAATATATTGTGGGAAGATGGAAACCATAAATATAATGTCACATTCTTTATTGGTGAGCTGAACGAAATCCTGCTCGGACAACGTTTCAGCGCCTTTGACCAGAGCACCCTCGACGACCTCATCGGTGCGCTTCGCGAGCGCGGCAACAGCAACGCGACCATCAATAGAAAGATGGCGGCGCTGAGCAAATTGCTGCGAAAGGCCCACAAGATGGGAGATATCCACAGCCTTCCGGAGTTCCGCCGACAAAAGGAACGGGCGGGCAGAATCCGCTTCCTCGAACACGCGGAGGAGGATCGGCTGTTCGGCGCCATTAGGAAGCGCTGCGAAGATTGCTATCGGCTCTGCATTTTCCTCGTCGATTCGGGATGCCGACTTGGCGAGGCGCTCGGTCTGATCTGGAACGATATTCATGGGCATCGCGTCAGTTTCTGGATCACCAAATCCGGACGCAGCCGCACGATCCCGCTGACCGTGCGTGCCGAACAGGTAGTGCATGTCGAGCGCGCCCACCGCAAGGGACCTTTCAGCATGCTTACGGCGGCGCGTTTTCGCGCCATCTGGAATGAAGCCAAGGCCGAGGTCGGATTGGGTGCGGATGAGCAGGTCGTACCCCATATATTGCGACATACCTGCGCGTCTCGCCTCGTGCAGGGCGGAATAGACATTCGCCGGGTGCAGATGTGGCTGGGCCACCAGACCTTGCAGATGACAATGCGCTACGCCCATCTGGCCACGTCCGATCTGGACGCGTGCGTCAATGTGCTGGATCGTGAATGCTATCGTCCTCACTCGCCGAAAAAACATGGCGACGATGAAGACGACGCCAGAGTGGTTGTTCCGGGGGCTGCGATTTCGAATCGCAGGTCAGCGTCGCTCAGCAAGAATTTCGGCTAGCGACGTGATCGCGGCGTCCTGTTCGGCAAGCGACAAGATATCCACGTCGAACAGGCGCAGGCTGCGCATACCTTCCAGAACAAGATAGACCAGGAGTGCATCGTTTTCGTGTTCGGCATTGGCCTTCATACGGTCTAGCAGGGCACGCTTGAACCGTTTGATCGGCGCCAGGAGCTCGGGATTCTCAACCATGGCAGCCAACACGCCCGAAGGCGGCGGCTGACATTGCTGACGTTCGGCGGCGAAAAGTTCCAGGCAAGCGACCAGCAGGCTGTTTTGCTCGCCGCTGTGGCGCGTTTCCGTTTCAGTCAGCGCCGCGTCGAAATCGTCGAGATGCTTCTCGACCAGGGCCTCCAGCAATTTCGCCTTGCTCGAAAAATTGTAGAGCAGGCCGCCTTTCGACACCCCTGCCCGCTGAGCGACGGCGTCAAGCGACAGGTGCCCCGGTCCGATTTCGCAAGCCAGATCGGCCGCGGCCGCCAGAATCTTTTGCCGCGAGCTTCTTTTGACGTCCGCTATGGCCGCCTCCCACCAACCCTTTGGAGCACCGGGCCCGCACCGGACCGCTTAGGCTCTACAGATTCATGCTCTTCGACCGCATTTGCCAAAACAGCACTGTTCCTTCTTCTCGTTCGGAAGCAAAAAGCCGGCTCAGGATCCGATTCTCGGTCAACTGCATTGCCCAAAGACGGCAGATTGCGCCATTCAAAACCCTTGTTTTCATGCATCACTTTGCAAAAAGCGGTCAAAGCCGCTTCCAGCGTCTATACACCGCAATTGACATTACCGTCCAGACGGTACAGTAAGCACGCCGCTGTTTTCAAATTTCGCGTTTTGATTTAGCGAAGCTCGGAAGCCAGCAGGTTGGACTCATCAAACTTTTTTCAGGCCGGTGCCGCCCATGATCAAGCGTTTCATCATAGCATTCGTTCTCCTCGTCCTGATCTGCGGGGGCATCGTGGGCTTCAACATGTTCCGCGACAATGCGATCGAGCAGTTCTTCGCCAATATGCCGGTCGCAACGGTCACCGTGGCTGCGGAAACCGTTGAACCGCGTGACTGGACGCCGGGCATCGAGGCTCTCGGTACGGTGCGGGCCGCACAGGGCGTGGACCTGACCGTCGAAACAGCCGGCGTCGTCAAGGAAGTGCTTTTCACGTCAAATCAAAAGGTCGAGGCTGGAGAGATACTCATCCAGTTGGACGATGCGGTACAAAGGGCAGATCTCGAGGCGGGCAAGACGCAAGCGGCGTTGGACAAGACGACGCTCAATCGGGCCGCCGAGTTGCAAAAGCGCGGCGTCGGATCGGACGTCACCCTTGACCAGGCGCGTGCCGCGGCCTCCGCCTCGGAGTCGGAAGTTGCCAAGCTGCAGGCAGTGCTGGACCAGAAGCAGTTGCGCGCCCCGTTCTCCGGAACGATCGGCATTCCGAGGGTGGATATCGGACAATATCTTGCGCCGGGCACGATCGTGGCGACCATTCAGGACCTGGAGACGATGCGTGCCGATTTCGCGATTCCCGAGCAGCAGCTTAACCTGCTGAAGATCGGCGGACCGGTTCGCTTCGGCGTCACTGCCGAGGACATGCCCTTTGTGGGCACGATCAAGGGCATCGAACCCAAGGTGGATCCGACCTCGCGCATGGTGACCGTCCGCGCCGAGGTAACCAATCCGGAAGGAAAGCTGAGCCCCGGCCAGTTCGTTCAGGTCGAAGTCGTGCTTCCGGAAGAAAAGGACGTGCTCGCCGTTGCCCAGACCTCTCTCGTCACCAGCCTCTATGGCGATTACGTCTATGTGGTGAAGCCGGCGAAGAAGGACGAGGAAGAAACCAAGCCCGCGGAAGCCGGCGAGGCATCGGCCCAACCCGCCCCGGCTGCCGACGCACAGCCGGCCGCCGACGCGCAGCCGGCCATGGTTGCCACCCAGGTCTTCGTCAAGCCCGGACGCCGTTCCCATGGGCTGGTTGAAATCCTTGAAGGAATTTCTGCCGGTGACCAGGTGGTGACCGCCGGCCAGAACCGCCTGTCCAACGGCACGCCCGTAAACGTCGACAATACCGTCAACCCTGCCAATCCGGCACAACCGCAGCCGGCCGCCAAATGAGCTTCTCAGACATCTTTATCCGCCGCCCCGTCCTGTCGACGGTGGTTGCCTTCATGATCCTGCTGCTGGGGTTCCAGGGCATTTTCAATCTTTCGGTGCGCGAGTATCCGGAAGTCGAAGAAACCGTGATCACGATCACGACCCCCTATCCCGGTGCCAGTGCCGACCTGATCCAGGGCTTCATTACCTCGCCGATCGCCGCCGCCGTTTCGACGACGGAGAACATCGACTATGTCACATCGCAAAGCCGTCCCTCGACAAGCGTGGTGACCGTACAGATGAAGCTCGGCTCGAACCCGGACGTGGCGCTCACCGAAGTCATGTCGAAGGTTCAGCAGGTCAAGAGCCAGCTTCCGGAGGATGCCGAGGACCCGACCATCGTCAAAGGCACCGGCATGCAGTTCGCGATCATGTATCTCGCGATGCAGAACCCCAACATGACATCGGAGCAGCTGACCGAGTATATCGAGCGCGTTATTCGTCCGCGCGTCTCGACCATCCAGGGCGTTGCCGAAGTGCAAATCCTGGGCGCGGCCAACTACTCTATGCGCATATGGGTAGACCCCGTCCGCCTCGCGGCGCGCGGCCTGACTGCCTCGGAACTGCTCAACGCGATCAATTCGTCCAACTTTCTCGCCGCGCCCGGCAAGACGAAGAACGAATATGTCGCCCATTCGATTACGATGCGCTCGACCTTGCAGACGCCAGAGGCGTTCGGAGCGCTGCCGCTGCGCGCCGAAAACGGCAACGTTGTCAGGCTGCGCGATGTCGCCGAAGTCGAACTCGGCGCGGAGAGCACCGATACCGTCGTCAATTTCAATGGCGAGCCGGGAACGTTCATCGGTATTTTCCCGACACCCTCCGCAAACCCGCTCGACACGGCCGCCGCCGTCATCGACGAATTGCCGGCCATTCAGGCGAGCCTGCCGGAAGGCATGACCATCACCATGGTCTATGATGCGACCGAGACGATCAGCGCCTCGATCGAAGAGGTGTTCAAGACGATCGCCGAGGCAGTCGCCATCGTCGTCCTGGTCATCCTGCTTTTCCTCGGCTCATTCCGCTCGGTGCTTATGCCGGTCGTCACCATTCCGTTGTCGCTGATCGGCGTCTGTTTCATCCTGCTGATGATGGGCTACTCCATCAACCTGCTGTCGCTTCTGGCCATGGTGCTCGCCATCGGTCTGGTGGTCGACGACGCCATCGTCGTGGTGGAGAATATCCACCGGCACATGGAAGATGGGATGACGCCGATGCAGGCGGCGTTCGTCGGCATGCGTGAGATTTTCGGTCCGGTGGTGGCCATGACGATCACGCTCGCAGCCGTGTTCGCACCGCTCGCCTTCACCGGCGGCCTGACCGGTTCGCTTTTTCGAGAGTTCGCCGTCACGCTCGCCGGCGCCGTCATCATTTCGGGCTTCGTCGCAGTCACCATCACGCCGATGATGTCGGCACGAATCCTCAGACCCGGCCACAGCCGGTTCCAAGGCTTCATCGACCGCTCCTTCGACCGCGTTGCCAACGGTTACGAACGGCTGGTTTCCGGTTCGCTCAAATACCGGCCGGTGACTTTGATGGTGGTGGTCGCGCTGATGGGCGTCACCGGCTACATGTTCTTCAAGACGTCAAGCGAACTGGCGCCCGAGGAAGATGTTGGGGCGCTGTTTTCGCTCATCCAGACGCCGCGCTATGCGACCTCGGAATATACCAGCCTCTATGCCGACCAGATTCGCGACCTGACGGAGGACATTCCTGAACTTCGCGCCAACTTCTCCATCGTTGGGCTTGGCGGGGAGACCAACAGCGGCTTCGCGGTCTGGGCCTTCAAGGACTGGGCTGAGCGTGACCGCTCGCAGAAGGAGATCCAGCAGGATATTCAAGGGCGGCTTTCCAAGGTGTCGGGTGCGGAAGCGCTGGTGTTTGCGCCACCCTCCCTGCCCGGCGCCGGTGGTGGCCTGCCCATTTCGATGGTCATTCAGTCGACGGGCGATCCGAGCGAAGTCTTCGAAGTCGCCGATCGGATCAAGAAGGAGGCTGAAGCTTCCGGCCGGTTCATCGTCGTCCAGAACTCGCTATCCTTCGATGCGCCGCAAGTGACCGTCACCATCGATCGCGATCGTGCGGCAGCCCTCAACCTGCCCATCCGGGACATTGGCACGACGCTTGGCCTGCTGGTCGGCGGTGGGTCGATCGCCCAGTTCGATCGCGATTCCAACAGCTACGACATCATCACTCAGGTACCGCAAAAATATCGCGAGAACCCGGAAGAGCTCGGCAAATTCTACGTCCGCAGCATTTCAGGCGAGATGGTGCCGCTGTCGGCGGTGGTGAATATCAGCACCAATTCATCGCCTTCTTCCATCGAGCAGTTCAATCAGTTGAACTCGGCTACGATCTCGGCCCTGCCGGTGCCCGGCGTAACGACCGGCACGGGATTGGCGACGATCGAAGAGATTGCCCGACCGCTGATGCCGGCTGGTTTCTTCACCGACTATTCCGGCCAATCGCGGCTTGAAAAGGAGCAGGGAAACACGATCGTCATCGCCTTCGGCCTTGCTGTGATCGTGATCTATCTGGTGCTTGCCGCACAGTTCGAAAGCTTCCGCGATCCGCTCATCATCATGATGTCGGTGCCGCTGTCGATCTTCGGCGCCATCGTCCCGCTCAATCTCGGGCTCGGCACGCTGAACATCTACACGCAGGTGGGGCTGATCACGCTTATCGGCCTGATCACCAAACACGGCATCCTGTTGGTGGAATTCGCCAACCAGCAGCGCGAACAGCACGGACTGTCGCGGCGTGAGGCCATCGTGGCTTCCGCCAAGGTGCGCCTGCGCCCGATCCTGATGACGACCGCGGCGATGGCACTCGGCGTTGTGCCGTTGATAACGGCTATGGGTGCCGGTGCTGCCGCGCGTTACTCGATGGGCCTGGTGATCTTCTCAGGCATCCTGATCGGAACCACCTTCACGCTTTTCGTGGTGCCGATGTTCTACACGATCATCTCCGAAAAAGATGTCGTCCATCGCGGCGTCGTGGAAACAGAGGGTGTGAGCGAACCGGCAACGTCCGCATAAGCCCTCACCACTGACCTAAGGCCAAGCAAAAATCCGCAGCGAAGCCTGCGGATTTTTGCTATCTGCTGGTCGGATTAATCGTTGGGCTGCCGCTTTCGACGCAGCCCCACCCAGAGGCCCGCAATGACCAGACGCCCATCGCCGACACCCCTCATGCAGGCGCTTCCTTCCACGGTTCCCTTCGTCGGCCCCGAAGCGCAGCAGCGGGCCAGCGGCCGCGCCTTTCGCGCCCGTCTCGGCGCGAACGAAAGCAGCTTTGGCCCTGCGCCCGGCGTCGTTGCGGCGATGACGGACGCGGCACCCGACATGTGGATGTATTGCGACCCCGACAATCACGACCTCAAGGTCGCGCTTGCCGAACATCTTGGCGTCGAACGTCAGAACATCGTCGTCGGACAAGGCATAGACGGCCTGCTCAATATTCTCGTGCGGCTTTACATCTCGCCCGGCTCGCCGGTGGTGACATCGCTCGGCGCCTATCCGACCTTCAACTTCCATGTTGCCGCCAGCGGTGGCCGTCTGGTGGCCGTGCCTTACGAAAACGACCGCGAGAGCCTTGATGGCTTGCTTGCCGCCATGAAGCGGGAAAAAGCGCCCCTGGTTTATCTGTCCAATCCCGACAACCCCATGGGTACATGGTGGGATGCGGACGAGATTGTCCGGTTCATCGAAGCGCTGCCGGAAACCACCATGCTGGTGCTCGACGAAGCCTATGGCGAGACCGGACCGGCCAGCGCCCTTCCACCGATCGACGTCAGCCGTCCTAATGTCATTCGGATGCGGACCTTCTCCAAAGCCTACGGACTGGCAGGCATCCGCTGCGGTTATGCCGTCGGCGAAGCGCAGACAATCCGCGATTTCGAGAAAGTCCGCGACCACTATGGCGTCAGCCGCATGGCGCAGATCGCAGGAGCAGCCGCGCTCGCCGACCAGGCTCATCTCGAAAAGGTTGTCGCTCAAGTCGCCGCCGGCCGCGAGCGCATCGCGGCAATCGCAAGGGATAACGGACTGAAGCCGATCGCTTCGGCGACGAATTTCGTCACCCTGGACTGCGCGGCCGATGGCGGCTTTGCGTTGAAGGTGATGCAGAACCTGCTGGCGCGCGACATATTCATTCGCAAGCCGATGGTGCCGGTTCTGGACCGTTGTATCCGCATCAGCGTCGGGCTGGAGCACGAACTGGCGATACTCGCCGAGGAATTGCCTCGCGCGCTTGCCGCCGCGCGCGCTGACTGAAAGGAAGTTCAACACAAACCCCGGGCGACGCGCAGTGTTTCGCGCCTCTTGAATTAATTGAACGTTCGTTTTATTATTTCGCATCGGAGCAGCAAATGGCGCGCACCACCGGATCCGAGGGCGGCAAAACCGAAGCCGCAATTCGTGAAGCCGCGATCAATCTCATCGCGCGCTTCGGCTTTGAAGCCGTATCCATGCGCCAGCTAGCCGGCGAAGTCGGCGTACAGGCCGCCGCGCTCTACCGCTATTTCCCGACCAAGGAAGATCTGCTGTTCACGCTGATGCGCGAACATATGGAGGGGCTGATCGTTGCCTGGAACGCAGTTCGGCCCCCAGCCGCCGATCCGCGCGCGCGGCTGGCCGCATTCGTGCGCAACCATATCGGCTTCCATGTCGCGCGCCGCCACGCGACCCATGTATCGAACATGGAACTGCGCAGTCTCTCGCGGGAAAATCTTACCCATATTCTTCGTCTGCGGACTACCTATGAGAAGGAATTGCGCCAGATATTGCGCGACGGCACGGAAACCGGCGCCTTTCTCGTCGACGATATCGAGCTGACGGCTATTGCCATCATCCAGATGATCACCGGCGTCATTGTCTGGTTCCGGCCGGACGAGCGGCTGTCGGTGGAAGAAGTGGCCGAGACCTATCTTGAAATGACAATGCGCCTTACCGGTGCTGGAACCCTCAGGGACGTTCGCCATGTACACGCATACGCTTGATTTCGGGCAAGGCGAGGACATTGACGGCCTACGCGATCTGGTGCGCCGCTTTGCACAGGACAGAATTGCGCCGATCGCCGCCGAGATCGACCGGAGCAATGAGTTTCCTGCGGATTTGTGGTCCGAAATGGGCGCTCTCGGGCTCCTCGGCATTACCGCCGACCCGGATTTCGGCGGCACCGGCATGGGCTATCTCGCCCACGTCGTGGCGATGGAAGAGATTTCACGGGCCTCGGCCTCGGTCGGCCTCTCCTATGGCGCACATTCCAATCTATGCGTGAACCAGATCAACCGGTGGGCCACGCCAGCACAAAAGGAGAGATACCTGCCTTCTCTTTGTTCTGGCGAGAAAGTTGGCGCGCTCGCCATGTCGGAAGCGGGCTCCGGCTCCGACGTTGTCTCGCTGAAACTGCGCGCCGAAAAGCACAACGATCGCTACGTCCTGAACGGCACCAAGATGTGGATCACCAACGGTCCGGACGCAGATACGTTGGTGGTTTACGCCAAGACCGCGCCGGAACGGAAATCGCGCGGCATCACTGCATTCATCGTCGAAAAAGCGATGCCGGGCTTTTCCGTGGCGCAGAAGCTCGACAAGCTCGGCATGCGCGGTTCCAACACGGGCGAACTGGTATTCGACAAGGTCGAAGTGCCGTTCGAGAACGTACTGCATGAGGAAGGCAGCGGCATCGAAGTGCTGATGTCCGGCCTTGACTACGAACGCACCGTGCTGGCGGGCGGGCCGCTTGGCATCATGGCCGCCTGCATGGATGTTGCCGTGCCTTACGCGCATGAGCGCAAGCAGTTCGGACAGCAGATTGGCGAGTTCCAGCTTGTGCAGGGCAAGCTTGCCGACATGTACACGACGATGAATGCCGCCCGCGCCTATGTCTATGGCGTCGCCGCCGCCTGCGACGCCGGCCGCACCACACGCAAGGATTCGGCGGGCTGCATTCTGTTTGCGGCTGAAAAGGCGACGCAAATGGCCCTCGATGCGATCCAGCTTCTTGGCGGCAACGGTTATATCAACGAATATCCGACAGGCCGCCTGCTGCGCGATGCGAAGCTCTACGAGATCGGCGCGGGCACCAGCGAAATAAGGCGCTGGCTGATCGGACGCGAAATCATGGCGGAAGACATCTGAATGCCCGTTCTCCAATCGCAGATTTCCCCCTCCTCCGAAGCTTTCAGGGCCAATGCCGAACAGATGCGGACGCTGGTGGCCGACATTGCCGAAGCAGCGGCGACTGTCGAGCAAGGCGGCTCGGAAGCCGCGCGCGAGCGCCACCGGTCGCGCGGCAAGCTGCTTCCCCGCGAGCGGCTGGCGCAGCTTCTCGATCCGGGTTCTCCCTTTCTCGAGATCGGTCAGTTCGCCGCATGGGAAATGTATGGTGGCGATATTTCATCAGCCGGCCTGATTGCCGGGATCGGTCGCGTCGAAGGACGCGAAGTCATGATCGTCATCAACGACGCGACCGTGAAGGGCGGCACCTACTATCCGATAACGGTCAAGAAGCATCTGCGGGCGCAGGAAATCGCCATGCAGAACAATCTGCCCTGCGTCTATCTGGTAGACAGCGGCGGCGCGAACCTGCCGAACCAGGACGAGGTGTTTCCGGATCGCGACCATTTCGGCCGTATATTCTTCAACCAGGCCAATATGTCGGCGGTCGGCATCGCACAGATCGCCTGCGTGATGGGTTCGTGCACGGCTGGTGGTGCCTATGTGCCGGCGATGTCGGATGAAACGATCATGGTGCGCAACCAGGCGACGATCTTCCTCGGTGGGCCGCCGCTGGTGAAGGCGGCTACCGGGGAGGACGTAACGGCGGAGGAACTCGGCGGCGCGGAGGTTCACACACGTCAATCCGGCGTAGCCGACCACTACGCCATGGACGATGAGCACGCGCTGGCGATCACCCGGCAAATCGTCAGAAACCTGAATCGCCAGAAGCACATAGGGCTCGAACTGAAGAAAGTGATTCCGCCGCTTTATGCGCCGGATGAAATTTACGGCATCGTCCCGGCCGACACGCGCCGGCCTTATGACGTGCGCGAAGTGATCGCCCGTATCGTCGACGGTTCGGAGTTCGACGAATTCAAGCAGAACTACGGCACGACGCTGGTGACCGGCTTTGCGCATCTTTACGGCATGCCGGTCGGGATACTTGGCAACAATGGCGTGCTGTTCTCCGAAAGCGCGCTGAAGGGCGCGCATTTCATTGAACTGTGCTGCCAGCGCGGCATTCCACTGATCTTCCTGCAAAACATCACCGGCTTCATGGTGGGGCGCAAATATGAGGCGGGCGGCATTGCCAAGGACGGAGCCAAGCTGGTGACGGCAGTTGCGACCGCGCAGGTGCCCAAGGTGACGATGATCGTGGGCGGTTCGTTCGGCGCGGGAAATTACGGCATGTGCGGCCGCGCCTTCTCCCCCCGTTTCCTATGGATGTGGCCCAATGCCCGCATTTCGGTCATGGGCGGCGAGCAGGCCGCGACCGTGCTTGCCATGGTCAAGCGCGAGGGCATCGAGCGCAAGGGCGGCGAATGGTCGGCCGAGGAGGAGAAGAAATTCAGGAAGCCGATCCTGATGAAATATGAGCATGAAGGCCAGCCGCTCTATTCGTCGGCCCGCCTGTGGGACGATGGCATCATCGATCCGGCCAAGTCGCGCCAGGTTCTGGCACTGTCCCTGAGCGCCGCGCTCAACGCGCCGGTCGCCGAGACGAAATTCGGCTTGTTCAGGATGTGATGCGATGACCATGTTCTCGAAAATCCTGATCGCCAATCGTGGGGAGATCGCCTGCCGCATCATCCGCACCGCGCGTAAGATGGGCGTGAAGACAGTCGCGGTCTATTCCGATGCGGATGCGAGATCGCTGCATGTCGAGATGGCCGACGAGGCCGTGCATATCGGCCCCTCACCCGCGTCCGAAAGCTATCTGCGCGGCGACAAGATCATCGAAGCGGCGAAGCAGACCGGAGCCCAGGCCATCCATCCGGGCTATGGCTTTCTCTCAGAAAATCCGGATTTTGTCGACGCTGTGACCAGCGCCGGTCTTGTCTTCATCGGCCCGTCGGCTGCTTCCATCCGCGCCATGGGCCTGAAGGATGCCGCCAAGCGGCTGATGGAAAAGGCCGGCGTGCCCGTCGTGCCGGGCTATCACGGCGAGGCGCAGGAGATCGTGGTGCTGGCCTCCAAGGCGCGCGAGATCGGCTATCCGGTGCTGATCAAGGCGCGGGCGGGCGGCGGCGGCAAGGGGATGCGCCGCGTCGATAATCCCGACGATTTTCCCGAGGCGCTGTCCGGCGCACGGCGCGAAGCCAAAGCCGCTTTCGGCGACGACCGCGTGCTGGTCGAGAAATATGTCGACAAGCCGCGTCACATTGAATGCCAGGTCTTCGGCGACAATTTCGGCAATGTCGTGCATCTGTTCGAACGCGACTGCTCCGCACAACGCCGCCATCAGAAGGTGATCGAGGAGGCCCCTGCCCCCGGCATGACCGCCGAGATGCGCGACGCCATGACCGACGCGGCGGTGAAGGCCGCCAAGGCGATCTCCTATTCCGGCGCCGGCACGATCGAATTCATCGTCGATGCCTCCGATGGCCTTAGGCCCGACCGGTTCTGGTTCATGGAAATGAACACGCGGCTGCAGGTCGAGCACCCGGTTACCGAAATGGTTGCCGGCGTCGATCTGGTCGAATGGCAATTGCGGATCGCTGCCGGCGAGAAGCTGCCGGCAAGCCAAGGCGATCTGGAAATCACCGGACACGCCTTCGAAGCTCGCATCTATGCCGAAGATCCGGCAAAGGATTTTCTGCCGGCAACAGGCACGCTGCGTCACCTGCGGTTTTCGGATGCCAGTCTGGATGGGTCGTCCATGCGGGTGGAAACCGGCGTGCGCCAGGGCGATGCCATTTCGCCGTACTATGATCCGATGATCGCGAAGCTGGTGGTGCATGGGGCCGACCGGCAGTCTGCGCTTTCGGCTCTTTCGGATGCTCTGGAAAACAGCGAGATCGCAGGCTCGACGACGAATATCGGCTTTTTAGCCGCGTTGGCGCACGACCCGGATTTCATCGCCGGCGACGTAGACACGGACCTGATTGCCCGCAAGCAGGATACGCTCGTGAAGGGCGAAGTCCCCGGCGTTGAGATTATCGCGCAGGCGTTGCTTGCCGCATCGGGAGCGAGCCATGTCGCACAATCCAGTGATCCGTGGGACCTCGCAATCGGCTATAGCCATTTCCATCCAATCTGGCGGCGTGCGACTGTTCGCTTCGGTGGCGAGGAAACGGTCGGCACGGTACGGCAACGCCACGACGGGCGGTTTGAGGTGCGTCCGGCCGGGTCCGACAGCTCGGTCGTGATCTCGGCCGACCACTTATACCGGAAAGCCGCGTGGCCAGGTCATGTCACGATTTTCGCCAATGGATCGGCATTCGGCTTTACCACTGTCGATCCGTTCGCCAAGGCGGCGGAAGCCGAGGGTGCTCAGGCCAGCATGCGGGCGCCGATGCCCGGCATGGTCAAGCTGGTGAGGGCCGCCAAGGGCGACCACGTCACCAAGGGCCAGCCGCTGCTCGTTCTCGAAGCGATGAAGATGGAGCACACGATTGCGGCCCAGCATGACGGCACGATCGCCGAGATCGCCGCCGAGGGCGCGCAGGTCGATGATGGAACGGTGCTGGTGCGGTTCGAAGAAACGGCGACATGAGCCTCTCGATTCACAGAAAGCCACGCACCCATATGGGGTCGCGGCTTTCTGTGACCGTGTGGGCGCCCCCGCCCGGAAAGTGCATTGCTCACCCTGTCGTGACGCGCGGCTGGCCCGCCTCCAAGCGGCCGCGTTCTGTTGTTGAGGCGGGACCGTCTGCGCGGCCTTCGCCCTATCGTTCTGGATATCTCAGTGCTCGGTCATCCATTCGCGTGCGTCGCGCAGCGCATGGGCAATTTCGGCCTTGGACATCGTCGCCGAGAGTTCCGCGCGCAATTCGGCGGCTCTGGCCGAACCCTTGATCGCGGCGATGTTGAACCATTTGTGGGCGCTGACGACATCGATCTCGCAATCGCGGCCGACGGCATACATCATGCCAAGTTCCAGCAGAATGTCGGCCTGCGCGGTGGTGCCCATGGTGCCGAGGCCGGCTTCAAGTATCTCAAAACGTGCCATTTCGAAGGTCCCTGTCCCGTTGCTGGAGGGCTGCCTCTTTTCGTTGCCGGGCTGCCCTTCCGATGCTTCGAAGAATGGACCTGAGCCTTGAATCCGTCGTTAAATCACGTGCTTAATTTGGGGCAAACAAAGTTCAAACAAGAGGTAAACGACTGAATTCATTAAGTATAGAGATCGCGCTATTGCGGGCTTTTGCAGAAAACTCGTCAAAATTTCGCCGGTCGCCAGAAAGGGTTCAATAACCACGAAACGGGGACGGACTTCGCCGACTGTCGTTAAAGATGATTACAACCTCCGGGAAAAAGCCTCGAAGACGCGTTTCGCCGTCGCGACAGCGGCTTTCGTATTATCGACGATTGAGCTAGCTTACGTTTGCGTAAATGTCGGAACTCGATGGAGAGAGCGAGTTCGGCCGGAACATGCCAAGGGAGGATTTGTATGTTTCGCAGGTTGAGCATGACAATCGGCGCTGTCCTGTTGATGGCAAGCGCCGCCCATGCGGATCCGATAGAGGGGGATTGGAAGACACAAGCCGGTCCCACCGCCGCCATCAAGGCATGCGGCGGCAGTTTCTGCATCGTGATGAAAACCGGCAACTATGTCGGCAAGCAGATCGGCACGTTCAGGTCATCTGGCGACGGCAAATATTCCGGCACGATCACTGACCCCAAGGACGACAGAACCTACTCCGGTTCAGCGAGGCTGTCCGGCGCCCGCCTCGACATGACAGGATGCGCGCTGAAGATATTCTGCAAGACGCAGGTCTGGTCGAAGCTTTAAACTTCATATCTATCAGAACGCCCCGCGAGGCGGATTCCCGTGGGGCTCTCGTTTGCGTCAGGCGCGGGCCATCTGGCCGAACAGGACTTTCTGGGCCTCCTTGTCGTCGGCCAGATTGCTGCGGTTTTCTTCGCCGACGGCTAATGCCCGCTCAACCGCGGGCCTTGCCAGAATTGCCTCGAACCAACGCTTCAGATTTGGAAAGTCCGCCAGGTCCTGGCCCTGGTTCTTATATGGCTTGACCCAGCCAATGCTGGCCATGTCGGCAATCGAATAATCACCGGCCAGGTAATCACGGTCGGCGAGCCGCTTGTTCATGACGCCGTAGAGCCGATTCACCTCCTTGGTGTAGCGGTCGATGCCGTACTGGATTTTTTCAGGGGCATATTGGCGGAAATGATGCGCCTGACCGGCCATCGGCCCAAGCCCACCGACCTGCCAGAACAGCCACTGCTCGACTTCGACGCGCTGACGCTCGTCGGCAGGATAGAACTTGCCGAACTTGCGGCCGAGATACTGCAGAATCGCGCCGGATTCGAAAACCGAGATCGGCTGGCCGCCTGGACCTTCCGGGTCGATGATTGCCGGCATGCGGTTGTTGGGTGAAATCTTCAGGAAAGAGGGCTCGAACTGCTCGCCCTTGCCGATGTTCACGAACTTGACCGTATAGGGCACACCGAGTTCTTCCAGCATGATCGTTATTTTCCAGCCGTTCGGTGTCGGCCAGTAATAGAGCTCGATGGGCTTGGTCTGAATGGTCATGTCGGCGTTCTCCATGTCGTGAACATATCCTTGGAGATAAGCCGTTCGGGTTCAAACGCAAGCAAACGCTATCGCCTCCAGAATTAATAAAATTGAACCTAGGATGAACAGAGGTCTCAGAGGCCGTTCAGTCTGAAGCGGGCATTCTCCAGCCTATCAAGGAGATACCAATGCTTGCCCGCCGCTTCACCATAGTCTGCCTGTTGATGACCCTGTTCGGCATGCTCTTCTCGATCCTCGTCGCGCAGGCCGGCCGTCCCGAGCGTCAATGGCGCCAGGGTGTGGTCAGCACCTGTCACTATGACGCCACGCCTGGCTGCATCTCGCTGCGGAGTCGGTAGATCACTGCGAAAGCCACGCCAATGACCGCGACCACCTCAAACGTACTGAAAGTCCTCCGGCTCCTGCCTCGGGCCGCATTTGTCGCCATGCTGCTTGCAGCACCGCTTCTTGCGATGCCCGCGGCGCGCGGCGCAAGCGTCACCACCATCGAGGCCCCGGCACTGAAGAAATCCGGAGCGGGTTTTGTGCTGATGGTCATGCTGCAGCGCGGCTGACCGTCAAAAAAGCCGGCCGCCGCCCCTCCCAAGGGTGAGCGCGAGACATTATATTGGGCCATGGAAAAGAGAATCTACCCTGCGCCCATAGACGCAATTTCCAGCCCCAAGCCATTCGTGCAGCAGAGCTTCACCGATGCAATGGAGGCCGTCCACGCACTCAAAGAACTCTACGCCCGCAACACCACCTTCCTGCGCGATTCATTTACCGCGCTTGCCAAGGACGGCGACAGCCATCGCAGATATCGCGCCTTCTATCCCGAAATCGGAGTGACGACCGCATCCCATACGCAGGTCGATTCCAGGCAGGCCTATGGCCATATGCCCCTGCCCGGCCACTACGCGACCACGATCACGCGGCCCGACCTCTTCGAAAGCTACCTCGTCGAACAGCTTACGCTGATCATGCGCAATCACGGCGTCCCTGTCACGGTCTCGGAATCCGAAACGCCGATCCCGCTGCATTTTGCCTTTGTCGAAGGGACGCATGTCGACGGCTCCATCGCCGACCGCATCAGGCGCCCGATCCGCGACCTCTTCGACGTGCCGGACCTCGACGGAACCGACGACCATATCGCCAACGGAACATTCGAGAACCTGCCGGGCTATCCCCGGCCGCTGGCACCGTTCACGGCGCAGCGCGTCGACTATTCGCTGCATCGGCTGTCGCACTATACGGCGACCGCGCCGGTGCATTTCCAGAACTTCGTGCTCTTCACCAACTATCAGTTCTATATCGACGAGTTCTGCACCTATGCGCGCGACCTTATGGCCAAGGGTGGCGGCGGCTATGACGAGTTCGTGGAACCCGGCCATGTGGTCACCAAGGCGGGCGAGACCCGGCCCGGCAACGGCGCAATCCTCTCGCGCATGCCGCAAATGCCGGCCTACCACCTCAAGAAAAGCGACCATGGCGGCATCACCATGGTCAATATCGGCATCGGCCCCTCCAACGCCAAGACCATCACCGACCACATCGCGGTGCTTCGGCCGCACGCCTGGGTGATGCTTGGCCACTGCGCCGGCCTGCGCAATACGCAGGCGCTCGGCGATTATGTCCTGGCGCATGCCTATGTGCGCGAGGACCACGTGCTCGATGACGATCTTCCTGTCTGGATTCCGATTCCGCCGCTGGCCGAAATCCAGGTGGCGCTGCAAGAAGCGGTCGCCGAAGTGACCGGTCTTTCCGGTTACGACCTGAAGCGTATCATGCGCACCGGAACGGTCGCGACTATCGACAATCGCAATTGGGAACTGCGCGACCAGCGCGGCCCGGTACAACGGCTTTCGCAGTCGCGGGCGATCGCGCTCGACATGGAGTCGGCAACGATCGCTGCGAACGGTTTCCGCTTCCGCGTTCCCTATGGCACGCTTTTGTGCGTATCGGACAAGCCATTGCATGGCGAATTGAAGCTGCCGGGAATGGCGACCGAATTCTACAAGCGTCAGGTGGCCCAGCACTTGAGCATCGGTATAAGGGCGATGGAGAAGCTGGCGGAAATGCCTATGGAGCGCCTGCATTCACGCAAATTGCGCAGCTTCTCGGAAACTGCATTCCAATAGCGCGACGCGCGGTTATCTTGCGTGACCGATCATGAATAGGGCGCAATTTTCCCGATTAAGGATCCGGCATGATCAGGATCGCTTCGCGAAAAATCCTTATGCTCGCCGCTTTTGCGGCAACCGTCGCCTTGTCGCTGCCGCTGATTGCCGGCTTCTTCGGCACACTGCACGAGGCTTTCGATTCGATGGCGCATTTCCGGGCGCATCTGGCCGTGCTCATGATGCTTTCGGCGCTGCCGTTGCTGTTCGGCAAATTCATCAGGGAAGGTATTGTGGCCCTTGCCTTGGCCATCGCAGCCTTCGCCACCACCGGCCTCGTTCCTGTTCCGGGGCTCAGTCCGGTCCATGCGGGTCTCCAACCGGTCGACGAGCATCTGCCGCGCTACCGGCTGCTTCAGCTCAATCTGCGGTACAACAATCCCGAGCCGAACAAGGTCCTGTCGCTGATCGGCCGCGTGCGACCGGACGTGATCACCTTCGATGAAGTTTCGGAGATGTGGACAAGCAGGCTGGAGCTTCTTTCGGCAACCTATCCCCACACCATTCGCTGCCCCTACCCGAATACGGTGTTCGGCGTCGCTATTCTTTCGAAGCGCCCCTTGGTCGCGGGCAGTGAGGCACGATGCGACGAGCGCGGCGCCTTCGCCGTGGCACCGATCGATTTTGGCGGCCGCGCCGTGGACATTGCCGCGCTCCACCTGAGCTGGCCGTGGCCATTTGAGCAGTCATGGCAAATCGAGGGCCTCGCCCCGTCGCTGGCAGCGCTTGCCGACACCGCATTGCTGGCCGGAGACTTCAATGCCACACCATGGAGCGCCGCGGTCTCGCGCGTGGGCGAACTGGGTGGCCTGACCCTTGCACCGCTGGTGGGGCCCACCTGGCAATCTCATCGCCTGCCGCAATTTCTTCGCTTCGCGGGGCTGCCCATCGACCACGTGCTCTACAAGGGCGACGTGATGATCCATGCCGCCGATACGCTCGAGGATGCCGGTTCAGATCATCTTCCGGTGCTCGTCGAGTTTTCGCTGAAGACTAAAGCGCCGAGCCCGGACGAGGAAACCGCGACTGCCACGGTCTCGCTCACTTCGCCGTTACGAACCGGAAGCTAGTCTTCGCCGGCTTTTTTTCGGGCGGCGGTCAGACGGCCCGGCCATCCTCACAAGTTCGGATAGACCGGTCCCTCGCCGCCTTGTGGCGGCACCCAGTTGATGTTCTGGTTCGGATCCTTGATGTCGCATGTCTTGCAGTGGACGCAGTTTTGCGCGTTGATGACGAAGCGGGCATCCTGATTTGGCTTAGGCTCGCCTGCGAGCGAATTGCCGTCAGCATCCACCCATTCATAGACGGCAGCCGGGCAATAGCGGCTCGAAGGACCCGCGAACACCGCGTATTCGGACCGTTTCTGCAGGTCCATGTCCCTGACCTGTAGATGAACCGGCTGGTTCTCCTCGTGATTGGTGTTGGACAGGAACACGGAGGACAGGCGATCGAAAGTCAGCACGCCATCCGGCTTCGTATAGGCGATCGGCTTATGCTTTTCGGCCGGTTCCAGCGCAGCATAGTCTGCCTTGCCATGCTTCATCGTGCCGAAGGGAGAAAAGCCGAACAGCGTGTTCAGCCACATGTCCAGCCCGCCGAGGCCGACGCCGACCAAGGTTCCGAAACGCGACCAGAGCGGCTTGACGTTGCGGACCCGCTTCAGGTCCTTGCCGATTTCGCTGCCACGCCAGCCGGCCTCGTAGGCTGTGAGTTCGTCGTTGGCGCGCCCGGCCGCGATCGCGGCGGCCGTGTGCTCCGCCGCCTGCATGCCCGAAAGCACGGCGTTATGCGAGCCCTTGATGCGCGGCACATTGACGAAACCGGCAGCGCAGCCGATCAGTGCCCCGCCCGGAAACGACAGCTTCGGTACCGACTGCCAGCCGCCCTCGGTGATAGCCCGGGCGCCATAGGATATGCGCTTGGCGCCTTCAAACGTGCCGCGGATCGCAGGGTGGGTCTTGAAGCGCTGGAATTCCTCGAACGGCGCAAGGTACGGGTTCTTGTAGTTCAAATGAACGACGAAGCCGACCGCGACCTGATTGTCCTCCAGATGATAGAGGAACGAGCCGCCGCCCGTCTTCATGTCGAGGGGCCAGCCGAAGGAGTGCTGGACGAGGCCAGGTCGGTGATTCTCGGGTTTGACCTGCCACAGTTCCTTGAGGCCGATGCCGTACTTGCCGGGTTCACGCCCCTTGTCGAGCCCGAACTGCGCGATCACCTGCTTGGAGAGCGATCCACGCGCGCCCTCGCCAAGCAGCACATATTTGCCAAGCAATGCCATCCCGGGCGCGAATGCCGGTCCCTGCGAACCGTCGCGCTCGACGCCCATGTCGCCGGTGACGACGCCGGTAACGGCGCCCGCCTCGTTGTAGATCAGGCTCGCCGCCGCAAAGCCGGGATAAATCTCCACGCCCAGCGCTTCTGCATGGCCAGCCAGCCAACGGCAGACATTGCCGAGCGAAACGATGTAGTTGCCATGATTGTTCATGAGCGGCGGCATCAGGAAATTCGGCAAGCGAACTGATCCGGTCTTCCCCAGCACCAGGAAATGGTCGTCGGTCACCGGTGTCTTGAACGGATGCTCCTCTTCCTCGCGCCAGCCCGGCAGCAGGCGGTCAATGCCGATGGGGTCGACGACGGCGCCCGAAAGGATGTGAGCGCCTACTTCGGCTCCCTTTTCGAGAACGACGACGGAAAGCTCCGGGTTGATCTGCTTCAGCCTGATAGCGGCCGAAAGCCCCGCCGGCCCCGCGCCGACGATGACCACATCGAACTCCATGCTTTCGCGTTCAATTTCGCTCATCTGTTCCTCCAGACTGGCTTTTGCTTTCGGGCATATTGTCTATCTGGTGCTCCATAGCCCATCCAAATGCGACGCGAAACCAGATTGCCGTCGCATTGCAGCATTTGCATCTCCGCACGCAGTTCGCGAACCCCGACTTGCTTTCAACACGTGGTCGTCGGATTGTAGGATATGACATTCGCCGCCAAACCAGATCCGCTGAATCTCGCCGACCTGCTCGCCTTCTATGCCGAAGCCGGAGCGGACGAAGCCTTGGTCGAGGAAGCCGTGGATCGCTTCGCAGAAAATGCGAAGCCGGTCCCGCCAGCGCCGTTGCAGGCAAGAACTCCGAGCGTCTCGCCGGTCGCGCAGCCGCCCGAGTTACGACCATCCACGGCGCCGGAACGAAATGCAGTTCCGCAACCGCGCCCGCCAGCCGTAGCTGCAGTGCCCGATGAAGGCCAGGCGGCACTTGCGCGTGAACTGGCCGATGGTGCCGCCACCCTGGACGAGCTTCGTCAACGCATGGCGGCGTTCGAGGGCTGCAACCTGAAACTGACGGCCAAGAACCTCGTTTTCGCCGATGGCAACCCGCAAGCCTCTGTAATGCTGGTAGGGGAAGCGCCAGGCCGTGACGAGGACCTCGAGGGCCTGCCCTTCGTCGGTAAGTCCGGCCAGCTTCTCGACCGCATCCTTGCCGCCATCGGGCTTGACCGAACGACCGTCTACATCGCCAACATCATTCCGTGGCGGCCGCCCGGCAACCGCGCGCCGACACCGCACGAAACCGAAATCTGCCGGCCCTTCATCGAGCGACAGATCGAGTTGGTCGATCCCAAGCTCCTGGTCACGCTCGGGGGCTCTTCGGCAAAGGCGCTCTTTCATACCACGGATGGGATACTGAGGCTTCGCGGCGGCTGGCGGACCTATACGATGCGGTCGGGCATCACCATTCCTGCCATGCCGACGCTTCATCCGGCTTATCTCCTGAGGAGCCCCGCGCATAAAAAACTTGTGTGGCGGGACTTCCTTGAAGTGAAGGCCAGGCTCCGAACACTCAACCCTGAGGCGGTGTGAGCTTCCTGGCCGCACCCCGCTCGAGCCCCAGGCGCTGTTCACGCCAGATGATGAAGATGCCGGCGGCAACGACAATCACTCCGCCGACCAGCATATGGGCAGTCGGCATGTCGCCGAACGCGAAATAGCCGACTGCAATGGCGAGGATCATCGACGTATATTCGAAGGGTGCCACCGTCGACAGCAGCGCGTGTCGATAGGCTTCCGTCATCAAGAGCTGAGCTATTCCGCCACAGAGGCCGGCGCCGGAAAGGCATACCATCTGGGTGACCGTCAGCGAGGCCCAGCCGAACGGATAGGTCAAAAGCGAGAGGATCGTTGCGGTCAGCGAAAACCACAAGACTATCGTGCCGGTCCTTTCGGTGCGGACGAGGCTGCGCACGAGGATTGCTGCCAGCGCCGATACCGCAGCCGCAGCAAGTGCGGCAAGGACGCCGATCGCCTCCTCATTTCCCAGCGGAGTGCCCCCGCTGAGCAGGGTCAATTTTGGCCAGGAGATAATGAAGACGCCGATCAATCCAACGATGACGGCGCTCCAGCGAAAAAAGCGAACGGCTTCGCCGAGGAAGACGGCGCTGAAGACGACGACCAGCAGCGGTTGCGCATAGTTGAGCGTGATTGCCTCCGGCAGGGGCAGCCGCGTCAGGGCAAAGAAACCGAGCCCCATCGAGAGGACGCCGACCACGCCGCGTGCGATGTGGTTGAGTGGACGTTCCGTCTGAAATGCCGTCCTTAACTCATTGCGGAAACCCAGAAAGATCAGGATCGGCAACATGGCGAAAAATGAGCGGTAGAAGACGATCTGCCCTGCCGGCAACGGCCCCGCCGCCTTTATCAGCGATGACATCGCAACAAATATAGCCACCGACGAGACCTTGAAGGCTATGCCGGTCAATGGGCGGTTGGCAGAGATGCCCGACTGTGCCTTCACTTTGCGGCAACCGTAGCGCGCATGGCCGCTTCCGGGATGACGATGATCATAGTTGGTCCGCAAGGCAAGAGGGAGAGATGCAAGGCCGAATACGCCTCTGCGGCAGTTTTGCCGACAGCGTGTTTCGTGTAAAGAGCACCTCTTTGCTCATTGCTGGGCCAGACATAACAGCCTGGGCGAGATGGCATAAAAAAACGACGGGGAAGTCAGAATATGCGTACAGATACCGGGCAGGTGTTCCGGCTCGAAGACTACCGTGCGAGCGACTACCTTATCCCCCTGACCGGTCTCACCTTCCGGCTCTCCCCCGGCCGGACCGTCGTCATTGCCGAGTTGACGATAGAGCGTAGCGATGCCGCTCGGGGAAATCCCCCACTCATTCTGGACGGCGACGGGCTGAAGCTAACCCGGCTGAAAATCGACGGGAAATCCGTCGATCCATCGGCTTACGAAGCCAGCTCCGACCGCCTGGTCATTGCCGAGCCTCCGAACGCGGAAAGATTCCAGCTTCTCGTCGAAACGGAGATCGCGCCATCGCAAAATACGGAGCTGATGGGACTTTATCGCTCGAACGACGTCTATTGCACGCAATGCGAGGCGGAAGGCTTTCGGCGCATCACCTATTTCCTCGACCGTCCGGACATCCTTTCCGTCTACACGGTGCGTATCGAAGCCGAACGCGCGGAGGCGCCGCTGCTGCTGGCCAACGGCAACCCGATGGAGAGTGGCGACCTTGGGTCGGGCCGGCATTTTGCCGTGTGGCATGATCCGTTTCCGAAGCCATCCTACCTTTTCGCGCTGGTCGCCGGCGATCTCGGCCATATCGAGGATCGCTTCGTCACCGCCTCGGGCCGGCAGGTGGCGCTTACGGTCTATGTGGAGCGCGGCAAGGAAAAGCTGGCGACCTATGCGATGGATGCGCTGAAGCGCTCGATGCGCTGGGACGAAGAGATGTTCGGGCGGGAATACGATCTCGAGGTCTTCAACATTGTCGCGGTTTCGGATTTCAACATGGGCGCGATGGAGAACAAGGGACTGAATGTCTTTAACGACAAGTATGTCCTGGCCAACGAGGAAACGGCAACGGATGCCGACTTCGCCAATATCGAGGCGATCATCGCCCATGAATATTTCCACAATTGGACTGGAAACAGAATCACTTGCCGCGACTGGTTTCAGCTTTGCCTGAAGGAAGGCCTGACCGTCTACCGGGACCATGAATTCTCCGCCGACCAGCGCTCGCGCGCCGTGAAGCGCATCGCAGAGGTGAGAACGCTGCGCGCCCACCAGTTTCCGGAAGACCAGGGACCGCTGGCCCATCCCGTGCGGCCACGGCGCTACCGCGAAATCAATAATTTCTACACGGCGACCGTCTACGAAAAGGGCTCCGAGGTCGTGCGCATGATCCGCACGCTGCTTGGCGCGGAGCAGTTCCGCCAAGGCATGGACCTCTACTTTGAGCGCCATGACGGACAGGCGGCGACAATCGAAGACTTTCTGAAAGTCTTCGAAGACGTATCAGGGCGCGACCTTTCGCAATTCTCGCTCTGGTATCATCAGGCAGGAACACCCAACGTTGCGGTAAAGACCGCGCACAATGCGGCGACGCAGGAATTTATCCTCGAAATCGAACAATCCGTGCCGCCGACGCCGTCTGAAAGCCGCAAGCGCCTCATGCATATTCCGCTTGCCTTCGGGCTGGTCGGACCGGACGGCAAGGACATGCCTTATAGCGATGTGGACGGCGCGAACGTGGAGAACGGCGTCATCCATCTGCGCAAGCGCCGCCATGTCGTGCGCTTCTCCGGTATCGCGCAGCGCCCGGCGGCTTCGCTGAACCGTGGCTTTTCCGCGCCTATCACATTTTCGGTGGCGCAGCGGCCCGAGAACCAGTTCTTCCTCGCCCGCCACGACAGCGATCCGTTCTGCCGTTGGGAAGCGTTCAACGCGCTCCAGACAGAAGCGCTGATTGCGGCCTCTCGCAACGCTTTTGGCGGCAAGGCGGCTGAGTTCAAGGGAGAGCTCGTGGAACTCGCCGGGGCGATTGCCGGAGACGAAACGCTGGAGCCCGCCTATCGCGCGCTGGCGTTGACGCTGCCTGGTGAAGCCGACATCGCGCGCGACATCGGCACCAACATCGATCCAGACGCGATATTTGCCGCCAGAGAGGCGCTGACAATTGCCATCGCGACAAGCAATCGAGAAAGTTTTTCAGCGCTTTACGCCGGGTTGCGCACCGAAGTCCCCTTCAGCCCCGACGCTGCAAGCGCCGGGCGCCGCGCGCTGCGCAATACGCTTCTCGACTTTCTCGCCGCGCTCCGGGATGGAGCCCCGCTTGCCGCCAGTCATTTCAAGACGGCGACAAACATGACCGATCGAGCGGCGGCACTTAGGGTCCTTTCCCATCGTCACCCCGGCTCACCAGAAGCGGTCGATGCCTTGGCAACGTTCGACGCCCGATATCGTTCGGATGCGCTTGTCATGGACAAGTGGTTGATGATCCAAGCATCGACGCCTGGCCCCGGCGCTGTGGATCTGGTTCGTTCATTGCTCGACCATCCAGCCTTCTCGATGGCCAATCCCAATAGGGTACGCGCTCTGATCGGTACCTTCGCCACCGGAAACCAGACCGGTTTTCACCGTCCGGATGGCGCTGGATATCGGTTGGTCGCGGAAACCGTGCTTGCCCTCGAAAAGCAGAACCCGCAGGTCGCCGCTCGGCTGGCGACCGCGTTTCGCTCATGGCGCGCGCTCGAGCCAGGCAGGCAAGAGAAGGCACGCGAGGCGTTGCTGACGATCAGCGCGGCGAGCGGACTGTCGACGGATGTGCGTGACATCGTGGAGCGCACGCTTGCCTGACCTTCCACACGCCTGATTCAGCCTAAATCGCCATCTTTTTGGCGCCGCCTCTGGACAACGCGAATCACCTCTGATTCCTTATGGATGATTCGGATGTGCGGTGTTGCCGGATCGCTAATGAAAAGGTTGGGGAGCCTGTCTATGGCGAAGACGGACGCGTGGGGCGCGCCCGAGGGGACGGCATTTGTGCAACGCAGGGCCAATGGCCTTGCGGGAACGGCACGGATCATCGCCGAGCCCGCCTATAGGCGGCTTCTTGCCGCGGAGCCCCTCCTGCGGCGTTCGATCCCGGTTCTGATCGTCATTTTTTTGGCGGTGGTCGCGGCGGCTCGCTTTCTTTCGCTGATGGCCTGGCATGACGATGTCGAGCGCAATGCCAAAGCCATTCTGAACCTTGGAGCCGGTCAGCTTGCCCATTCAATGATGGCTGATCCCCTCTCTGGAACGCCGACCGACATCGAAAGCCGCAATCTCCTGGAGCGCACGCTTCAGCGAGGCGCAATGAGCAGCCGGCATGTCCTCGCTATTACCGACGACGCTTTCAAGGTGGTAGCCACCTCGCCAGGCTCCGTCGAATGGACCGGCAAGGCTCTTGACGGCATCGTCTCCGGCGGACAGCCCCTGTTCATGTTCGGCGAGCGGGCCGGTGTCATGGATGTACGCATCGACGGACAAAAATGGTTAGCCGCCGTCAGCATGACGAAAGACGGGCGGGCTGCCGCCGCCATGATCGCGCAGAATGCAGTGTTCGCCGAATGGCGCAAGACCGCCTCTTTGAACATCACGCTTTTCGTGCTCACATCCGGCGTGCTGATCATCATCCTTTATGCCTATTTCAGCCAGGCGGCGCGAGCTCAAGCGGCCGACCGCATCTATCTCGAAGCCCATGAGCGGATCGACCTGGCGCTGGTGCGCGGCCGCTGCGGCTTGTGGGACTGGGACATGGTGCGCGGCAAAATGTTCTGGTCGCGCTCCATGTACGATATGCTCGGCTACGCACCCTGCGAGGACATGCTTTCCTTCGGCGAGGTCGATGACATCATTCATCCGGATGACGGGGACCTGTTCCAACTGGCCAATAAGATCGTCGCTCGCGAGATCGATCAAATCGATCAGGTCTTTCGCATGCGCCACGCGGATGGGCGGTGGGTATGGGTGCGCGCCCGTGCACAGGTCATCGATCCCGACGCGCCGGAAATTCAGCTCATCGGCATCGCGGTGGACGTGACCGAGCAGCGTCATCTGGCACTGCGTTCGGAGGCCGCCGACATGCGGCTTCGCACCGCGATCGAAAATATCAACGAATCCTTCGTGTTGTGGGATGCCAAGCAGTGCCTGGTGATGTGCAACTCCAAATATCAGCAGGATAACGGCCTCTCTGATCGCGATGTGATGCCCGGTAGGCCGCGGCATGAGATCGAAGCCCGCATGAATGCCTATGCCTCGGAACGCCGGCTTGCCAACGCAAGTGGCCGGCGCGGCGGCGCGACCTACGAGCGCCAGCTTGCGGATGGGCGCTGGCTGCAGGTCAATGACCTGACGACGCGTGATGGCGGCATGGTTTCGGTTGGTTCCGACATCACCCAGATCAAACAACATCAGGACAAGCTGGTCGACAGCGAGCGACGCCTGATGGCGACCATCCACGACCTGAGCGTGGCGCGGCGTGCCGAGCAGGAGCGAGCCCGCGAACTCGTCGAACTCAACAAGAAGTACATGAAGGAGACCGAACGCGCGGAAGCCGCCAATCGGGCCAAGTCCGAATTCCTGGCAAACATGTCCCATGAGCTTCGCACGCCGCTCAACGCCATCATCGGCTTCTCAGAACTGATGGAATCGGGCTTGTTCGGCCCCCTCGGCTCGGAACGTTATGAGGAATACGCCAGCGACATACTCAGCAGCGGCAAATACCTGCTCGGTGTCATCAACGACATTCTCGATATGTCGAAAATCGAGGCCGGACAGTTCTCGATTGAAAGAGAAGAGATAAATCTGTGTCCGCTGATCCGCGAGACGGTACGGGTAATTTCACTGCAGGCGGCCCAGAAGTCGATCACGGTAGAGACACAGATCGCCGACTCCATGACGCTCTTCGCCGACAGGCGCGCGGTCAAGCAGATCGTCATCAATCTCTTGTCCAATGCCGTCAAGTTCACCGGCGAAGGCGGCCATATCTCGCTGCGGGCGCGTCACGTCTCGGGTGCATTGATGATCACCATCGAAGACAATGGCTGCGGCATCCCCAAGGCGGCGCTGAGCAAGCTTGGGCGTCCCTTCGAGCAGGTCCAAAACCAATTCTCAAAGAACCACACGGGTTCGGGCCTTGGGCTGGCAATCTCGCGTTCGTTGGCACAACTGCACGGCGGCGCCATGAAAATTCGCTCGACCGAGGGGGTCGGGACGATCGTGGCGGTGCGGATTCCAGTGCGCAAGCCACCCAGGACGCTCAAAAAGGCCGCCTGACCAGTAAATTGACAGGCTGAAGGATATCCCGTTTGAGGCGTCAGGCCCGAGCTCCTCGAAGCAGACGGTCGAAGTGGGCACGCACCCTCAGGGCGGTTTCCTTGACATGTGCCTCCAGCACGCTGAAATCGGGGAGATCCGTCGCCCGCAGTAACAAATCCAGCAGACCTGGAGGGGCATCCGTCCGTTCGAAAGCACCAGTCAGGCAAAGCCGTATCATTTGAGTCAGTGCCTGATAGAGGGCATAGGCATCGACGAGTTCCTGCCTGAGTTGCGCATCGGCGAAATCTGGCGCAAGCCGAGCGAGGATTTCCGCCGTGCTGGTGGTGTGGTGGTCATCAGCCTGTCGCGTCAGCACGGCGACCTGAGCAATAAATTCAAGATCGATCAGCCCGCCCGCAATCAGTTTGATCTCCCAAAGATCGCGCGGAGGCTTTTCCGCGGCGATCATGTCGCGCATGTCCGCGGCCTTTCTGGAAACCTCGCTGCCGCTTCTCGGCAATGCGAGAATGGCTTCAACCTCCGTTTCAACCGCAGCGCAGAGTGCCCCATCGCCGGCAACTGCGCGCGCGCGCGTCAGTGCCATATGCTCCCATGTCCAGGCTTCTTCCCGCTGATATTTCCGGAAAGCGTCGATATGGGTTGCGACCGGTCCCTTGTTGCCCGACGGCCGCAACCGAAGATCGAGTTCATAGAGAACGCCTTCGGCGGTAGGCGCCGAAACCGCAGCGATCAGCCGTTGGGTAAGCCTCGTATAATAATGCGACGGAGCCAATGGTTTCTCGCCGTCCGATTCCTCGGCGTCCGCATCATGGTCGTAAAGAAGGATCAAATCGACGTCCGAGCCAGCAGTCAGTTCGCGGCTTCCGAGCTTGCCCATGCCTAGTATCGCCACCCTGCCGCCGGCGACCGTGCCATGCCGCACCGCGAACTGCTCGATGACCGCGTCAAGTGCGGCACCGATCGTCAGATCGGCCAGATCGGAAAATGCCTTGCCAGCCCGGCTCGCATCGATCGAACCGGCCAGCAGACGCACCCCGATCAGAAACTTCTGTTCGGCAGCAAATATGCGTAATCGATCGAGTGTCTCCTCGTAGGTTCGTCCTGCATCCAATAACGCCGAGAGACGATCAGCCAGATAGGCTTTGTCCGGCAATTCAGTCAGCAGAGCCGGGTCGAGCAATCCATCGAAGACGTGCGGGCGCCTTGTAATGATGGCGGCAAGCCGAGGAGCAGCCCCCATGATCGTTGCAAGCAGCCTCAAAAGCGCGGGATTCGAGCGAAGCAGCGAAAAAAGCTGAATTCCCGCCGGCAGACCGGCCAGGAATTCGTCGAACCGCATCAGCGCTTCGTCGGCACGTCGCGTCTCGCCGAAAGCCTCGAGGAGCGCCGGTGTCAGTTCCGTCAGTCTCTCGCGTGCCTCAGCCGACTGTGTCGCGCGATAACGCCCGAAATGCCAACTGCGGATCACCCGGCAAATGTCGCTCGGGCGCCCAAACCCCAGTCCGTGCAGCGTCTTCAGCGTGTCGGGGTCGTCCACATCACCGGTGAACACGAGATTGCCGACACCTGACGACAGCTCCGGGGCGGTCTCGAATAGAGCTGCATAATGTTGCTCGACTTCCTGCAGCGCGGAGCGGAAGCTTTCGGCAAACCGATTGCCGTCGGCGAAGCCAAGCAGCCTCGCGACGCGTTCCAGGCCCTCATCGTCTTCCGGCAAGACATGCGTTTGTTCATCCGCCACCATTTGGATCGCATGTTCGACCCGGCGCAAAAACCAGTACTGTCGAATAAGAGCGTCTCGCGCCTCCGCCGTAATCCAGCCGCGTTCGGCAAGTTGTGCCAGCATCGGCACGGTCTCGCGCCCACGCAGTTCTGGAAAGCGGCCGCCGGCAATCAGTTGTTGCGTCTGAACGAAAAACTCGATCTCGCGTATGCCGCCACGGCCGAGCTTGACATTGTGGCCCTTCACCGCAATCTCGCCATGACCCTTATGGGCATGTATTTGACGTTTGATCGAATGAACGTCGGCGATCGCCGCAAAGTCCATGTATTTGCGCCAGATATAGGGCTGAAGCTCCTTGAGAAAGAGCTCGCCTGCCTTCACGTCGCCTGCAACCGCCCGCGCCTTGATCATGGCGGCCCGCTCCCAATTCTGGCCGCGGCTTTCGTAATAGAGCAAGGCTGCCTGCACTGGGATCGCCAACGGCGTCGAACCAGGGTCGGGACGCAGACGCAGATCGGTTCGAAACACATAGCCGTCTTCGGTACGGTCCTGGAGGATGCGCACCAGACGCCGGGTCAGGCGCGCGAACAAATCCGCCGCCTCGAGCGGCTCGACAACGGCTGGCGCCTGCGGCTCGAAAAACACCACAAGGTCGATATCGGACGAAAAGTTGAGCTCATGCGCGCCGAGCTTGCCCATGCCGAGCACGATCCAGCCGGAATTCTGCGCCGGATTGTCCGGATCAGGCAATTTCAGCTTGCCTTGCGAATGAGCCTCGCGCAGCAGGAAATTCACCGCCGCCTGTGTGCACGTCTGAGCCAGTTCGCTCAGCCTGCTTACCGTTACCGCGGTAGCGACTTCGCCGGCCAGATCGGAAAGCGCGATCAAAAAATGTGCTTCGAGCTTAAGCCGGCGCAGCGCAGTCATCAAAGAGCGCTCCGACACTTCATCGGCGAATGCCAATCCGCCGATCTCAGCCTGGATTCCGAGCAGACGCGCCTCTATCGGCTCGTCGAACAATGCATCCAGAATTTCGGGGCGTCGCCGCGCGCAATCGCGCATGAACGGCGAAAGATCGAGAACCGCGCCGACAAACGATGCCAGTTCGCTCTTTCCCGTAAGCATCCTGGCCAGTCGTGGAAAACCTTCGTCTCCAGCATTCGAGGCGATTTCCGCAAGCTCGCGCTCGGCGCAGCCATCGTCCAGAGGTACGAGAGTCGGAATGGGCTTTTCGAACCATCCGCCGTTTTTGCGCTTCTTCCCAACGCTTGCCGTCACTTCGCCGTCTCGTTTTGCGGAAAGGTCATCATGACGCATAATCCGGGATCGGCTGGCTTCAGATCAAGCCGTCCGCCATGAAATTTCATGATTGCCTTGGCGAGGCTGAGACCGAGCCCTGAACCAGGTTGCGTCCTGCTCTTTTCGAGACGCACGAAGCGCTCGGTCGCCCGCTGGCGATCAGCTTCGTCCGGGATGCCCGGCCCGTTGTCGGTGACACTCAGTTGGACCTCGCTTCCTTTTTGCTCCAGCAGCACCTGCACCGACGGCGCCTCAGTCGAGCCGGCCGAATATTTGATTGCATTGTCGACGATATTGGAAAGCGCCTGCCCGATCAGTTCCCGATTGCCGTCGACCGTAAAGGAATCGCCGATCGACACCGTCAGATCGACACCCGCCTCTTCCGCAGCCGGCTCGTAAAGCTCGGCAACATCGCGAACGGCCGCCCCAAGATCGACTTTTGACATAGTCTCGGCCGAATAGCCGGCTTCAAGTCGCGAAATCATCAGAATCGCGTTGAAGGTGCGAATGAGATGGTCCGATTCGGCGATCATCGCCTCCAGAGCCGCCCGATACTCCTGAGGCTCGCGCTGGCCGGACAGGGCGTTTTCGGCGCGATTTCTGAGACGCGTCAGCGGCGTCTTCAGATCGTGCGCAATATTGTCAGAAACCTGTTTTAGGCCTTCGTTAAGCTCGGCGATGCGCGCCAGCATGGTATTGAGATTTTCCGAAAGCCGATCGAATTCATCCCCTGCCCCCGTAACAGGCAACCGTCCGGTGAGGTCGCCGCCCATTATCCGGCGGCTTGCTACGGACACTTTGTCGATATGCTTCAGCGCCCTGCGCCCAACGAAATACCAGATCAGCAACGCGCCGATCCCCATCATCGCAAGGGCGAACATCAGGGCGCGTCTCACAACGTCGCGGAAACGCTCAGGCTCGCTGAGATCGCGTCCTACCAGCACAATCATTCGGTTCGGCAGTTTCAAGACAAGTGCAATAGCCTTGTGTCGCGGTTCAGGGCCCGGCCTGACGGAATCGCGAGTTCTCTCCTGGCTGGTGTCGCCAAAGCGCTGATAGGCGAAAGGCCGTTCCGTCCAGCCTTCGGTAGCGATAACGCCCGGCTCGAGGTTCTCGACATTGCCCGAGAGGATACGCCCGTTGGCATCGGCAATCAGATAAAGGTTAGCGCTTGGCTGACGGGAGCGTCGCTCGATCGTGCGCACCAGAAATGGCAGCCCGCCTCGTTGATACGCGCTGACAAGGCCTTGCGCTTCCTCGTTGATGGTCTCCATGGTCTGCGAGGTCAGCATACGTGCTGACAGCGATGTCATGTAGAACGCCAGAAGAACCGCACAGAGAGTGAAAAGAACGAGATAGAGTGCCGAAAGCCGTGCGGCGGTCGTCTTCAATACGGCAGGAAGCCTTGCCGCCATCCGTCACACGGCCTTGATCATGTAGCCTGCCCCGCGCACCGTATGCAGAATGGGACTGTCAAAACCCTTCTCGATCTTGCTCCGCAACCTTGAAACGTGAACGTCGATGACGTTCGTCTGCGGATCGAAGTGATAGTCCCACACGTTTTCCAGAAGCATTGTGCGTGTAACCACCTGCCCTGTATGACGCATGAGATATTCGAGCAGGCGAAATTCGCGGGGCTGAAGGATGATTTCCTGGCCGGCGCGCCGCACCGTATGGGACAAGCGATCAAGTTCCAAGTCGCCGATTCGGTAGACCGTTTCGACTTCCCGCGAACTGGCCCGTCTGTTCAGCACCTCGATGCGGGCCAGAAGCTCGGAAAACGCGTAAGGTTTCGTCAGATAGTCGTCACCGCCGGCACGCAGGCCGGTAACGCGATCGTCGACTTCCCCCAGCGCAGATAAAATAAGAACCGGCGTCGTATTGCCGCGCGAACGAAGCCCGGCAATGACAGAAAGTCCATCGCGCCTGGGCAGCATACGATCGATGATCATCACGTCGTACTCACCCGAGTCAGCCAGCACAAAGCCTGTTTCGCCGTCGCCGGCAATATGAGCGGTATGGCCGGCCTCGGCCAACGCCTTTTCCAGATAGTCCGCCGCCTCGCGATCATCTTCGATGACAAGAATCTTCATGCGTTCACTATACGCGATTTGGGCAGGTTCAACCGTGCTGGTTTCCATAAAGCTGTCTCCGACAAGGCATGGCAGCGGACTTGCAAGGCCCGCTGCCGCTGCAACCGGGTGCGCTCTAACGGAACGCCCCGCTTCTTTCCGAATCGACCGGCTGAAGGCAACGAATTCGCCGCTTCGGAAAATGTCGCGCTGATCAGCCCTTTTCGACCGGAAGAGCGACAAAGCGGTTGGTGTCGTCACGCGTGACCTGCACCAAAACAGCCTTGCGGCCAGCCTTGGCAGCCTCTGCCATTGCCTTGGTGACGTCGCCAGCGCCATTCACTTCCATGGAGTTCACCGAAGTGATGACGTCGCCTGCCTGTATGCCGCGGTCTGCGGCATCGCTGTCAGGGTCGACATCGGTCACGACCAGACCCTTGCCTTCCTCGGCAGGGGCAACGGTCAGACCAAGGTCCGCAAGCGAACTGGCCTGGTCATCGGGCGACGATTGCCCGTCGTTTGACGCCAGCTTGTCGGCTCCGGGAAGCTCGCCCAGGGTGAGCTTCATCGTTTCGGAAGCACCCTTGCGCCACACGGTAACATCGACGGAACTACCCGGCGCGAAACCGGCGATCATGCGGGCAAGCTCACGCGGCGAGGCGACGTCCTTGCTGTTAACCTTCGTGATTATGTCTCCGGCAACGATACCAGCCTCCTTGGCCGGACCATCGGCTTGTGAATCGGCAACGAGAGCGCCCTTGGCGTCGTCCAGGCCGAGCGATTCGGCAATTTCCTTGCTGACGGGCTGAATTTGCACACCCAGCCAACCGCGCTGCACGGTGCCGTCCTTCATCAGGTCTTCGACGACCGACTTTGCCGTGGAGGCCGGAATTGCGAAAGCAATACCCACATTGCCCCCCGACGGGGAGAAAATCGCCGTGTTGATTCCCACGACCTGGCCGCTGAGATTGAACGCCGGACCGCCTGAGTTTCCGCGGTTCACCGCCGCGTCGATCTGAATGAAATCGTCGTAGGGACCCGCGCCGATGTCACGACCGCGCGCCGAGACGATGCCGGCCGTAACCGTACCGCCGAGGCCGAACGGGTTGCCGACCGCAACGACCCAGTCGCCGACGCGAACCTTCGCGTCATCGGCAAAATCGACATAAGTGAACTTGCCGCCGTCTTCGACCTTCAGAACTGCAAGGTCCGTGCGAGCATCGGTACCTATAAGCTTGGCATCGAGCTCCCGGCCATCGTCGGTGACAACCGTGAAGGCCGAACCGCCTTCTACCACATGGTTGTTGGTGACAAGATAGCCATCTTCGGAAATGAAGAAGCCTGAACCCTGAGAGACCGCACGGGGACCCCGCTCGCGACGGCTGTGCCTTTCGCCATCACCACGGAACTGGCGGAAAAACCGCTTCATCGGGTGGTCATCAGGTAGATTGTCGAAGCCGCGCGGGCCTGAAAAGAAGTCCAGGCTGTCACTGGAAGCAGATTCGATCTTCGACTTGACGCGCACGCTCACGACAGCCGGAGAAACGCGTTCAACGACATCGGCGAAGCCGGGGGCCTCGGGAGCCTCTATGCGCACGGCCTCTGCGAAAACCGGCAAGGTTCCCGATGTGACAGCACCAAAGCCGATCGCGCCGGCAACGGCAACGGAAGCAGCAGCGGCCAAAAGCCGGCTGCGGGTCTTGGAAACGGGATTAGGAGAGACGGTCATTTTGCATATCCTCTTGTATGGGCGCGCTTGAACGCATGCTCATCCAAGAGATAGGAAACCCGACATTACGACGCTCTTTCCATGGAATGAAATTTTCGTAATGTTCCGGGCTCTGCTTGGCGCGAAGCGGGCCATGAATGGTCCGGCACTCCAACGCTTCAAGCCTTCGGGACGGCCAAGCAGACAAGACGGCGGCACGTCAGACGCTTTAAGTATCCTTGCGCAAGATAGCTTCCAGTTCGTCTTTTTCTTCGGCCGTCAGCTTCGCCACCTCGCCCCCGCGTTTTCTACGCGCCGCCCGGATCATGAATGCGCCGCCACAGAGCAGCAGTATTATCGGCGCTCCCCACAACAAGGCATTGCGCAAATTCAGGCGAGGCTTCAGCAAAACGAACTCGCCATATCGGGAGACGATATAATCCAGGACCTCTTTGTCGTTATCTCCCGCCACCAGCCGCTCACGCACGAGCACCCGCAAATCGCGCGCCAATTCAGCGTCCGATTCGTCGATCGACTGGTTCTGGCAGACCATGCAACGCAGTTCTTCCGACAGCAATCGCGCGCGATGCTCAAGCGCCGGGTCGCTCAGCACTTCATCCGGCTGCACGGCATAGGCACCATGACCGAGCATCAGCGCGCATAGAAGCGCGGCTAGCGCCGTGACGAACCGCCTGCTCATATCGCGGCCGGGCTTGTCTTGCCCTCCCCCTGTCGGGAGCGGCGGGACGGCGCGCCGACACGCAGGCGTCTATCCGTCAGCGACACGGCTCCGCCCACCATCATGACCAGCGCACCAAGCCAGATCAGCGTTACCATCGGCTTCCACCACAAGCGCACGACAACGCCACCGTCGGACGTTTCATCTCCCAGCGATATATAGAGCTGGCTGAAACCCATCGTCTTAATGCCGGCCTCGGTCGTGGGCATGCGTCTTGCGGGATAAAACCGCTTCGAAGATATGATTTGCGAGGAAGCGCTTCCATCTGTGCCGAGGAGTTCGAAGCGGCCGCGATCTTCGGTGAAATTCGGTCCCTGGAAAGGATGGAGTCTATCGAAACGAAGCGTATAGCCGGAAATATCGACGGTTTCGCCGGGCCGCATCGCCAGTATTTTTTCTGTCTCGAACGACACGACGCCGACAATGCCGAGCACGGAGAGGCCGACCCCAAGGTGTGCAAGGGCGGTCCCGAACATCGAGCGGGGCAAGCCTAGAAAGCGACGCAAGACAACGCCACTTGGAGCGCTGCCGACACCGGACTTCAGCGCCAGGTCTACCAAGGCACCCACGACGAGCCAGAAACCGAGCCCGATCCCGAGCGCAGCAAAGACGCTCGTACCATCGATGAATATCAACGTCGCCAGCACAGCAAGCAGCGCGGCAGCGAACGCCGCCATTAGCCTTTGCGCCGCGGCGTAGATATCGCCGCGCTTCCACGCCAAAAGCGGACCGAACGGAACGACAGCCAGCAGCGGAACCATCAGCGCCCCGAAGGTCAGATTGAAGAACGGCGCCCCCACCGAAATCTTGTCACCGGAAATAGCTTCCACAACCAGCGGGTAGAGCGTGCCGATCAAGACGGTGGCCGCGGCCGTCGTCAGAAAGAGATTGTTCAGTACCAGCGCGCCTTCGCGCGAAATCGGCTGGAACATGCCGCCGCTCGCCAGAGTTCCGGCGCGCAGTGCGAACAGCGCGAGAGAACCGCCGATGAACAGGATCAGGATGCACAGTATGAAAATGCCCCGGCTCGGATCGGTTGCGAAAGCATGCACCGACGTCAGCACTCCGGAGCGAACAAGGAATGTGCCCAGCAGCGAAAGCGAGAATGTCAGGATCGCCAGAAGCAGCGTCCAGATTTTCAGCGCAGACCGCTTTTCCATGACAATGGCCGAGTGAAGCAAAGCCGTACCAGCCAGCCACGGCATGAAGGAGGCATTCTCCACCGGATCCCAGAACCAGAATCCGCCCCAGCCGAGCTCATAGTAAGCCCAATAGGATCCCATCGCTATGCCGCCGGTCAGGAACACCCAGGCCGCCAACGTCCACGGCCGCACCCAGCGCGCCCAGGCCGCGTCGATCTTCCCTTCGATGAGCGCCGCCACCGCAAACGAAAAGCACACGGAAAAGCCAACATAGCCGAGATAGAGAAGTGGCGGATGGATGGCGAGCCCTACGTCCTGGAGGATCGGGTTCAGATCGCGCCCCTCGATGGGTGCTGGAACTAGGCGTGCAAACGGATTCGACGTTGCCAGCACGAACAGGAAAAAGGCAGCTCCTATCCAACCTTGCACCGCAAGCACGTTGGCCCGCAGCGTGGCCGGAAGATTGCTGCCAAATACGGCTACGAGCGATCCGAAAAACGTCAGGATCAGGATCCATAGCAGCATAGAGCCTTCATGATTTCCCCAGGTGCCGGTGATCTTGAAAAGCATGGGCTTCAGCGAATGCGAATTCTCCCACACATTCGCGACCGAGAAATCTGACTGCACATAGGCCATCGTCAGCACGGCAAACGAAAGCGCGGTGAGGACGAAGCCGGTTATCGCCACAGGCCCGCCCACGGCCATCAGGCGTTCATTGCCGATCCGGGCTCCTACCAAGGGCACGACAGACTGAACGAGCGCCAGGGCGAAGGCAAGAACGAGCGCGAAATGACCTGTTTCAACCATGGCGATGCAACTTGCCCATTTCAGTTTTCCTGCCAGACACCCTTGGCCTTCAGGCCGTCGGCGACCTCCTTCGGCATATAGGTTTCGTCGTGCTTGGCCAGCACGCTATCGGCAACGAATTCCCCACTCGGGTCGAAGCTGCCTTCGGTGATCACACCCTGATCCTCGCGAAACAGGTCAGGCAGAATCCCGCTATAGGTCACCTTGACCGATTTTTCGTGGTCGGTCACGGCAAAGCTCACTTCGGTCCCCTGCCCGCGTATAACGGTTCCCTTTTCGACCAACCCGCCCAACCGGATGCGCTGCCCAGGCTGAAGCGTTGCGGCCTGCAGATCGCCGGGCATGTAAAAATAGGATGCTTTCTGGCCGAGTGCGTAAAAGGTCAGAGCCGTCGCGGCGGCAAGGAACCCCGCGCCGGCTGCGATGATCGACAATCTCTTCTGCTTGCGCGTCATGCAAGTCACTCCGTCGCCGAAAGACCAAGGGTCGTTGCGAATTCGGCGAATTTCCGCCCGTCGTCGCTCGTCGCGCCCAACGCCGCAAGGCCCCGGTCGAGCGCCGCGCGCGCTTCGTCAGTCCTGCCAAGCACTACATAAGAGCGCACGAGACGCATCCAGCCCTCCGGATCGTTCGGGTTTTGGCGCAGCTTTTCGTCGAGCCCGGCCACCATCGTCTCGATCATGGCGTTTCTGTCTGCCGGCGCCATCGAGGCAGCGGCATCGATATCATCCGCAGTCGGGCCGGGTGCTCCTGTATCCCCGCTTGATGCGGCAATACGGTTCTTCATCTCGGCCAATGCCTGCCCGACGGGTTCTTTCCAAGGTGAATCATTGGGCAAGGCCGCCAGCATGGCCTCCCAGGCCTTGATCGCTTCAGCCGGCTTGCCATCCTGAACAAGGGCGGTCGCCAGATAGAATTTTGCCTTGGGCTGATCCTTGTCCAGTATCAGAGCTTGCTCGAAAGCGCGTTGCGCCTCGGCGGACACAACACCACCCCCGGCGTTTGTTAGAGCTTCGCCAAGCCCCGCTTCACGGATGGCGGTGGAGCCCTGCAGCCGGATCGCATTGCGATACGCCGTGACTGCCTCATCAAATCGGCCAAGTCTCGAATAGATCGGCGCCAGCACGTCCCATCCCCGGCCGTCTTGCGGATTGGCGGCGAGATGGCCTTCGGCCCGCGCGATCAGTTCGTCGACTGAGCTCTCGCTGGGATTTTGAGCGAGCCGCTCCTGCAAAGGTTGGGAAGGCAGGTCCGGCGATCCGATCGCCGCGTAAAGCCCCCAGCTAACCAGGGGAACGGCCAGAACCGCGACGGCGCCAAGGCTGCGCCCTATAAGCGGCAAGCTTTGAGTCTTTGCCGAGGGCGCATCGCCACCTGCCCTGATGATGCGCCGTGCAATCTCCGCTCGCGCCTGCTCCGCATCCTCCGGCCTGATCAGGCCGCGGGCCGCGTCACGATCAAGTTCCGCCAACTGGTCGCGATAGACCTCTATATCATGCGAGTTGTCGGCGAATTCGCTCTTTGGGCGGCTGGCCAATGGCAGCAAAACCGCCAAGCTGGCACCGAGTGTAAGCAGGGCGGCAACGAACCAGAAAACCATGCTCGTCTAAATAGCGCCAGCGAGGCTCTATGCCAACATGACTGACCTGCGGCTGATTGACGGAGGCAGTTCAGGTGAGTGGGGTCCAGCTACCATCCGTATTCCGGCAAGCCGTGCCCCTCGCACTCCGTGACTGACCGCCGGAGAATATGGTGTGCGTGTATTGCCGGCAGTCCTGCGACCCGACGCGATAGGGCTGCCCCGCCACCACCTGGCCGCCACGCGCCGATTGCTCGCTTTTCCACGAAACGGGCTGGCCACTTTGCGTGTATTCGAGGGCACGGTATTCCGCTTCCAGCGCTTTGCGGCGTTCGCGATCATCCAGGGCGCCACCGATCGGCCCGCCAATCAGACCGCCGCCCATCGCGCTGATGATCGTCGAGGCAACCTTGCCGTTGGCGGAACTTTCCTGGGTGCCGGCGAGGCCGCTTACGATAGAACCAGCTTTCGTGTTTCCCAGCCCAGTCGTCGTGCATCCCGTGACGGCCAGCAGTGCGGCAACCATCGCCACGCGAATAATCATGCTTCCCACCATTTTGCCCGACAATCAAAGACTTGGACGTCGCGTTAGTGTGGATATTTGGCCGAAATTTGGCCGCTCAGTTGCTACCTACAACAGAGTCTATTGCGCACTTCGCAGTTGCACAACCGCCCTTAACCCACCCATCGCCGACCTTTCCAGCAGGAACTTTCCGCCATATTCGTTCACGAGATCCGCAACGATCGCCAAACCTAGTCCTGTTCCGGGTTTGGTTTCGTCAAGACGCCTCCCGCGTTTCATCGCTTCCTTGGCCTTGTCCTCCGGAATCCCGGGCCCGTCATCCTCTATGGCGATCGAAAACCGCAAATCCGCTTTCTCCTGCTGAGCGCCGGTTTCCGCCGATATGCGAACCGTGCTTCTTGCCCACTTCATAGCGTTCTCCAGAAGATTCCCGAGAATTTCTTCCAGATCCTCACGCTCGCCCGCAAACAGGATTTCCGTTGTCGGCAACGTCACTATCATGCGCGTGCCGGGGTTCAGTTTTTCGATGACACGCGCCATTCGCCGAAGGAGCGGCAGGACTGGGGTGCGAAAGACCACGCTGTCACGCTGGGCCGCCACTCGCGCACGCTGAAGATAGTGTTCCACCTGCCCTTGCATGGCCGACGCCTGAACGGTGATCAGCTCGCCTTTTGCACCGCCCAGGGCGCGCGCCTCGTTCAGAAGAACGGCGAGTGGCGTTTTGAGTGAGTGCGCCAGATTTCCAACCTGGGTGCGCGACCGTTCGACGATGCGTCGGTTGTTTTCAATCAAGGCATTGGTCTCAGCGGCGAGTGGTTCGATCTCGGCGGGAAAGGTGCCATCCAGCCGATGAGCCCTGCCCTCGCGCACCATCGCCAGCGCCTCGCGAACCCGACCGAGAGGCCTCAGGCCTAGAAGGATGGCAAGCGCATTGATCGCAATCATCCCGAAGCCGAAAAGAGTGAGATAGGTCAGCAATCGTCGCTCGAAAACGCCGATCTCCTCTTCGAGTTCGCTGCGGTTGCCCATGACGCGAAAGCGCGCGATGCGGTTCTTGGTATCCAGCACGAATTCGCTTTCGAGAACTTCCAATTGTTCTCCCGCCGGGCCTTGTACAGAGTAACTGCGCTGGAACGCGCTATTGAACGCGATCTCGCTGACCGGCGGCGAAACGACCGCACGCGTCATCGACAAGGACCGCACGATTCCGCTCAAACCGGGCGAGACAGGCTCGACTGCCCAGTACCATCCTGAATTCGGCTCCGAGAATCTGAGATCTCCGAGATTTGGGGCGCCGGTCAGGATACCGGTTTCCGAAACGCCCACCGATCCGATCAGGTTGAACAGATGCGCCGACAGGAGGCTTTCAAAGCCTCGTTCGCTGGTCTGGCGATAAAGTGCAGCAATCACCGTGTAAATGACAATGAGCGCTACGATCGCCCACACGGTGGAAAATGCGACGACGCGAAATGCCAGCGAACGTGGGGCGAGCCTCATCGCTTACGACCACTTGCTGTCGTGACCGCCACAGCGGTTTGCGTCACGCGTCCGGCTCACGCATTCGGTATCCCATACCCCGCACGGTCTCGATCATGTCGATTCCCATCTTCTTGCGCAGCCGCCCGACAAAGACTTCGATCGTGTTGGAATCGCGGTCGAAATCCTGGTCGTAAAGGTGCTCGACAAGTTCGGTCCGCGACACGACCTCGCCCATGTGATGCATCAGATAGGCAAGCAGCCTGAATTCATGCGAAGTCAGCTTGAGGGGCACTCCATCGACATCAGCCTTCGAAGCCTTGGTGTCGAGCCGCAGCGGGCCGCATGAAAGTTCTGACGACGCGTGACCCGCAGCCCGCCTTATCAGCGCCCGCACCCGTGCCAACACCTCCTCGATATGGAACGGCTTGGTCACGTAATCATCGGCGCCGGCATCTATTCCCGACACCTTGTCGCTCCACCTGTCACGCGCGGTCAGGATCAGCACCGGCATTTTTCGGCCGTCACGACGCCAGCGCTCCACGACGCTGATGCCGTCGATCTGAGGCAGGCCGATATCCAGAACCACCGCATCATAAGGTTCGGTATCGCCGAGAAAGTGTCCTTCCTCGCCGTCGAACGCTCGGTCCACGACATAGCCGGCGTCCACCAGGGCGTCCGAAACCTGGCGATTCAGTTCCTTGTCGTCTTCAACCACCAGTATGCGCATGCGGCAGAACCTGTTGTCGGAATCAAAGCCTGATATAGGCCGATTCCGGCAGATGGCGAAATGGTCCAGCCACCGCTCAGCCTTGAGGAACGACGAATTCCGCGCGCCGTGGACGCTCGCCATCCTTGCCGGGAACCAGAACGACGATTACGCAAACCGGCTGGCCACCTTGCGTGGAGGGGCTGGCCTTGGCCAACGTTCCGCCGTTTTGGGCAGCGACCTGTTGGCCGATGGCATAGCAGTCCGCCGACACCCTCACCACAGGGCTCGGCGGCGAAAATCCAGGTGCGCTTACCGGCGCCGCAAACGCCTGCGGCACAAGCAGCAGAACAGCGCAAAGCACAGTTGTTGCAGTCCGGAGAAGTGTGTTTGGCGTTTTCATAGCGTTTGTCTTAACCGATCGCTGCTGAACGCGAAATGAATGGATAAACAAACACATGCTTTCGCGCACAAGTCAAAGCTACTGTGGTGGATTTCCGGCCGATAGCGGGCGCCCTACGCGATCCTGTTCCTTGCCAGAAGCCGACCGACAACGGCGCCGGCGCCTGCCAGCGCAGAGACAAGCTGCAATGCGGTGTCCAGGAGTGCCGCTTGATCCACGTCGTCGATCGGCACGCCGATCAGTCCGCCCGATGCCGAAAGCACCGCGATCAGTGCGGCCCATATCGTACGCGACATATACCAGGGTTTGTCGGCGACCATTGCCGTCTCCTTCATCGACTGATTGTTCATGTTTGAGATTTGAGCAGTCAAAGCAGCAGCAGCCGGCGCGTCGCCGGAATACCCCATCCGGAAGAGCGGCTTAGCTGCATGACTGTCAGGTCGATCGCGATCGGCAGCGGCCCGAGGTCAGTTGCGATGCTTGCCGCTGGATAGAGCCAAGTCGGCTCCGAGGTATGTTCGGTGCGAACGGTTCCGCCGCCTGCCGCGGCAATGACGATTTGATACTGCTCGCTTTCTTCGCCAAGCGGTATTTCGCTTGCCGCCCAGCTATCCGCATCGATCCTTCCGCGCCTTATCCAGGACAGCGCCTGATCGCCATTCGCCTGTTTTATCGCCTTGAGATGAACGGGCGACAGCGGCATGCCGGCTCGAAGCCCGCCGGTTTCCAGTTGCGTGACATAGTTGACGCTGGAAAAATCCGCCACCACCGGTCCCGCCCGCCAATTGAGCGGCAGCCCGATCTCACCGGCAAGCAGTCCTGCAGGCTGTACTGCCTCGTCGAGAAGCACGAAGCTCGCGCCTGAAGCAGCACCAGCGTCCATCGCGTCGTTGGTCCCTAGCTGGCCGCGAAGAAGGCTGGTCAGCCGCCACATATTGGCGGAAATCTCCTCCGCCATCTGGAACTGCACGATCTCCCAAACACCGATGTTCGATTGGATCGCCGCCGCATTGGCGCCGTTCAGCAATTGCAGTCGGCTAACGCTGGCGACCTCGCTATCGAACAGTTCAACAAGAATGGAGTTCGACTGGTCGAATCTTCCCTGAACCCCGCCCGGCAATGCGTCCACCAGTCGCCCGACACTTGCAGCGTGGCTGATCGTGTTGCGCTGCGCGAACCCCGTCTCCTCAGGCGAAGCGAACAGAAGCTGCCTTCGCCACGGCTTTTGCCAGATCGCCACGCGAAAGTGATCCTGCAGCGCAACGCCACTCGAACTCGCCGGCAGGTCGAGGAATTGGGCATAGGGCTGGCCGACGATCACCGGTACGTCCGGTATCGGCCGGCCGCCCGATGAGTTCCATGCCGTCGGAACGGATCTGGCCATCTGCTTCGCCGTGACCCGGCGAACCAATCCATCTTCGATCTCGGTCACCAGAAAATCAGAGCTCAGCCCTGACTGCGGCAGGCGCACGACCGCTCCTGGAAGGACATCGCCACCCGGAGCAGGAATTGCGAATGTAATGGCCTCACGTTCCGACCAGATACGCCGCATCCGATCGCCTAGTAACGCCCGCCCCTGCTCCGCCTCCAGAACGCCGGGAAACTCGGTGATTTGCTGGCGGCTCCCCGATGCACCGAAGCGGCTGTTTCTCACCGAGGCTGTCTGGTATTCGGCGAGCGGATCACGAAATGCGAGGATAGCCTCAGCCGGAAGTTGATGGTCGGGCGCCCGCACTACCTGGAGAACTGCATTCTCGGCATCATCGGCCAGTTCCGTGATGGTAATTGGCGGCCGGTATAGATCGTTTCTGCGAAACACCAGACGACCAGCGCTTTCGCTGACGCCGAGATCGAACAGATTGACGATCGGCTCAAGCGAAGAACGCGCAGAGGCAGGATTTGAGATCACATACCCGTCGACGGTTCCGACCGCATCGGAGACATCGGCCGGCGATAAGCCGTGATCCTTCAGAATTTCATTGATCAGACCGCCGACGCTCGGGCTCGAGAGTCGTCCATTCAGCCAATGCCCGCGATGCCAATTGCTACCGTCCGACCACATGTCCTCGCGCAGCGGGAAAGCCGGAAAGGGTCGAGCGTCCCATGCCCACAGGTAGATCCGCGATGCATCCACCATTCGCCCACCATAGAGCGACGAGATCGGATTCTCCGTGTCGACAAAACTCGGATCGTCTGGATTCCACCTTCCGGCGTGGGCTTCCAGAAACCGCCGCTGCGCCGCATCCGAGCGGCCACCATCGGAAAAATAAGGAACGGCGCCTTCCACTGATTTCGGATCGGGAAATACATTCGGCTGGTTCGGTCCCTTGTCGACAGCCGGACATCCCAGTTCCGTGAACCATATCGGCTTGGAACCGGGTACCCACGCGGTCGGTTGCGCCGCCTCGACACCGTTGATGCGCTGATGATGGACATTGCCCCACCAATTGACCAGATCCTTGTAGCGATAGACCCACGGCTTGCCATAGGCGCCATCGGTAATCGGCGAACGCTCGCGCCTCTCGCGAGCTTCCGCGGAAGGATAATACCAGTCATAGCCCTCGCCGCCGGCAATCGCCGCGCGCAACCCCGCCAGATCGTATGGCCCGCTCAGCCCGTCGGGATTCGGCGCGGAATAATCGGTGTCACGCCAGTCGGACAATGGCATGTAGTTGTCGATGCCGACAGCATCCACCGCCGGATGAGCCCATAGCGTGTCGAGGTGAAAATACACATCGCCGCTGCCGTCCGCCGGCTGATGGCCGAAATACTCACTCCAGTCCGCACCATAGGTAATCGCCGTGCCGGACCCCACAATTGCACGCACGTCAGCGGCCAATGCGCAAAGCGCCTCGACGAACGGAAAACTATCATTCTGGTCCCGCAGCGTCGTCAGACCCAGAAACTCGGTTCCTACCAAAAAGGCATCCACCCCGCCTGCCAATACAGCCAAATGCGCGAAATGCAGTATGAACCGCCGGTAACCCCAGTCGTCAGCCGCGCCACCGAACAGGATCGTACCTCCGGACGGCTGGAACTCACCTTGCCTGGCTGCGCCGCAAAAACTTTCCACCTGTATGCGCGCAGTCGCGGTCCGTTCCGCGCTTGCTGGTTGCATCGGGGCGGGATGCGAGGTGATGCGGCCACGCCAGGGATAAGGCGGCTGCGAAGAACCGCCATAGGGATTCGGCAGTGTGTTGGCGGCCGCTATATCCATCATCACGAACGGGTAGAGCGTGACTTTCAATCCCCGAGCCCTGATCTCCTTGATCGCGGCCACGACGCTGCTGTCCGATGGCGAGCCGCCATAGGCGGCCCCTCCGTTGTGGTAGGATACGACCATCGCGGTATCGCGCTCCACGCCGGATACCGACCATTCCTGCGAAAAGCCCGTGGCTGTGCGGCTGGTCACGGCGGGGCGGATCCTGCAATTGCCGGCACGCAGATCGTCACCGAACCACGTCGCCACCAGCGCGACGTGCTCGAGATTGGGGCAGAGCATCTGCAATTCGTCGAGCGAAGCGGCGATATCCGTGCCGGCAAACAGCATGTGCCGGTTTTCGGCCTGTGTTTCGCCCGGCCGGTTCCGCCGCGTCACCAGTTCGGAAGACAGTCCATACTCGGTTGCGCCCGGAATGAGCGCGACCGCCCGCACCTGCTTTCTCAGTTCTCCGACCGGCCGAAGCACCTCGAACTGTAGTTGCGGGATGCGGTTGCCATATTCGCCCAACGGAAAATGATCGAGCACCACATAGGCGACGCCACGATAGGCAGGCGCGTTTCCTGCCCCTTGGCGCGCTTCGATCAGCGGGTCCACCGGCTGGTCCTCGCTCCCGCGATAGACCCTCAGTTCCACGCTATTTCGATCAATTTCGTGCCCATCGGCCCAGATCCTGCGAATTCCGGCAATTTCGCCTTCGCAAAGCGCGAAGGCCACGTTCGCGAAGTAGGCATATTCGGTCACGCGCGGCCCACCCTTGGAGCCTTGGCGTTTGGTGGTACGGGCCTCCTCGAAGCGCGTTGCCCAGATCAATGTCCCGCCGATGCGCGTGGCCCCGTAGACTCGCGGAATCGGTGCGCCCTCTTCCGCGGTAAACGGCCGGGCGCCACTCAATCGTGGCCCTTCGATATGGCGCGTGCTGTCGATCAGTGCGCGATCGATGGAGTAGCCCGCAAGCGCTCCCGCGGCGGTTCCGATCGCCGTGCCAACCGGCCCCAGCATGCCTCCGAGAAAGGCTCCAGCCGCCTGCAGAACAATGGTTGCCATCAAGGCCCTCCAGAAGTCAGCCTGTCTGAGCAATCCCAGGGAAATGGACGTCCGGAATTGCCTGCTAAAAGTCAGAGCGGCGTATCGGAGCCACTCGAGATTTGCGGGAACGCGAATACGCCCGCAATGCGGCCGCGCCACTGCGGCACGAGTGCGGATACGATGACGGCGTTGCCCTGATAGGCATGAATAAACCGCTCGGGCTCGACCGCTATTGCCGCATGCTTTGCCGGCAGATGCGGCCGCCATCGGAACAGAATCAGGTCGCCGGCTAACAGCGCCGTCTTGGGCTTCTCCGCGCAATAGCGCCGGGCCGTCTCAAGCAGCAGATCGCGTTGGCTGGCCTCCGCCCAGTCCGGTGCATAGGGGCCCGGTCGCTCCGGCACGGCGCCATAGACCGCGTGCCACACGCCGAGCACCAGGCCAAGGCAGTCGCACCCAATTCCCTTGCGCGATCCCTGGTGACGATAGGGTGTTCCAAGCCAGGACAGCGCTTCCGCCACGATCAGCGACGCCAGCGGCCGGAGTTGAGCGTCCTCGCTCGCCGTCATGGCACAATCGGCCCTCCGTCGAACTGACCGCCTTCAACGACATAGCCATAGGCGGCATCATTGCCCGGCAGATGTGGAAAGCCTCGAAAATTCACGGCGTTGGAAAATTTCGACTTGCAAGTGCCAAAGGTCTTGTCGCACCCGGCCTTGATCGAGAAAGCGTCCCCCTCGTCAACCGGCGCGGGCGGAGAATGTCGAAGCGTAAGCACGACCCCTCGCGCCTCCTTGCGGTGGCCTATGATGCGCTCCGCCCGCCCGGCCCGCACGCCCGCCGTCCAGTTCAGCGTGCCGTGCAGGAACCAACCCGGATCGAACGCGTCGAGACCTGAAACGATGATCGCATCCGATCCCTCGCACGACAGGACGACGCCGGCACCGACATATCCGGATTGTTCGAGCAGAAAGCCGCAGCGCCCGTCGCCGAGTTCCGCATCACATGCGCGAACGACATACCGCCCGCTCGGCTGGTCGAGCGAATAGGTCAGGCCTTCCAGTTCCGCCACGAAACGCTGGTCGCTGCGCGTGATCCTGCCGATCGTGGCCACACGCAACAGCGCGAAGTCTTCGGGTTTTCGCCAGTTTACCAGGAAGGTCTCGACCTTTGCGCTGTCGTACAGCCCGGCTGAAATGTCCTCGTCACGGATGCGATTGGACGAAAGCGCTCCTTCGACATCGACTGTGTCGACGGCAAGCCCCAGCGTATTCCGGGCCTCCGTCGCGCTAAAGCCGGACTCCGGTTCGAACAACGTTCCGTCCACGGTCAGCGCCCTGTCGTGATCGGTAAAGCCGCTCACCACGCCATCCTGCCTCGTCAGTCGCCAGCAATGGCAGACCGTCGTCACTTCGCCTTCGAGATGATTAGTGAGGGCTTGTGGATAGGCGCTCAAAGCTGCACCTCGACCAGCGGAATGGACGGGATCTGACCGGCCTTGAAGGCTGTCAGGCTAAGCGACATGCGTTCTGTGTCGAAGCGCACCGGCACATCGAACTCGTAGCCGGCCGTCACCTCGACGCCGGCAGGCGGAATGGCGGCCGGCGAAAACACCACCTCGCCTGTCTTGCCGTCGAATGAGAAATCCGCCGATGCCAGGACGGCCCCATCCACCGTGACCTTCAGCGTCCCAGGCACTGGCAGCAGGATAGGCCGAAGATAGGCGTCGCTCCACGTGCCGTAACGTTTAATGAGCTTGAAGCGATCCTTGGCACCGTCGCCAGCCCCCAGAATCTGATCATGGGCGGATGGAGCCGCGTCGGGCCGGCAGGACTTCATGTCGAATGGATCGCGAAAGCGAAACGCATGAAGCGAGCCGCGCCGTGCTTCGAAGAAGGCGAGAACGTCATGGAGGTCGCCAAGCGACCTCACGCCCGTTCCCGCATCATAGTGGTGGCGCGATTCCGAAAACCGTGCATTGCGCTTTTCGCGACCGGAGGTCAGGCCGACAATCTCGTTTCGTCGTTCCGGCCCTCCCGTCGCGCCGAACGAGACCGCGACGGGAAACCGCACATCGTGAAAACTGGCAAATTCAGACACCGCTTTTCTCCTCAAAAAGTCCTTGTGCCGCGAGAGACCGCACGCGCCAGCATTCCGGTGATCTGGGCCTCGGATTTGCGGAAGGAGGCGGCGTCCTGCGCGGTCACGTTGAAGACCACATTGACTGGGCCCCGGCCGCCGCTCGCGGCAACCCCGAGCCGCCCGTCGGCCGAGCGCGCCAGCGGCAGTATCGCCTCAGAACCCGCCTCGCCCATCAAGCCGATATTCCGGCCCATCGGAAAATAGGTTGGCGCGGAGACGACACCGCCAGTGGCGAAAGGCACCACCCTTCCCGGCACGCCGCCCTTGGCGAATGGCAATACGCCGGCAAAGCCGCCAAGCAGGCCCGAAAACATCGATCCTACAAGCGATTGCAGCGGCTTTAACCCTTGTTCCAGCGCCAGCCCTGCGAGATTCAGTCCGACCCTGCGCAAAACCTCATCCAATTCGCGGCCGTTGACGGTGGCGTTCTTCAAGGCGCCGGTAAGCTGCCGGCCGAAGCGATCCGACATCTTCTGCAGATCCTCGAGCGCACTCTGGAATGGCCCGGTGTCGGCGATGATCTCCACGGTCACCTCTTCGACCATGTCGTCTCCTCTTCATTCTTGTCGGGAAAAACGCGCATCAGCTCAGCGAGATCGGCGCGGCGTGGCGCGGCATTCGCCCGGCCTGAAAGAACGCTCATCGCGCGTTCGAACTCGCGTGGGGTCATTCCCCAGAAGGTCGTCGGTGGAAGCCGCAGCAGGCCGAACCCCGCGGCCATGACCTCGTCCCAAGGGAATTCGTTTGTGCTGGCTGCTGCGGCTTCTAAGGGTTTAACGGGAGCTGCTTTTCCGGCTCTCCGAATGTCGCCGTCAGCAGATCGGACACGATCGCGGCAAAGCCGGTTGCGCCATTCAACGCCTGCATCCTGCCAACATCGCCATCGCTCACGTCCTGGCCCGCACCTCGCAATCCCGCCCCAACGATGCGGATCATGTCCAGGGCAGACAGGCGCCCGCGCGAAAACCGCTCCACCAGCGCGGCGAGGTCGTCGGCCGCATAAGCAGATTCCAGTTCGGCAAGCGCACCGAGCGTCAAACAAAGGCGATGCGTTTTTCCGTCGAGTTCGGCGGCGATCTCGCCGCGTCGCCGGTTCGCGCTCATGCCGCCACCGTAAAGTTTACCGGCCCAGCCGATTCGAGCGAAAGCTCGAAGGTCACCTCGCCGTCATGGCTGCCGGTATATTCGAGCGCGGTGATCTGGAAGGCGCCCTCGATCACTCCAAAACTGGGGATCGAGAGCTGCCAGGCCGAAATCTCTCCAGCGAAAAAGCAAGAGCGCATCAGCTCATCCGATTGCGCGTCCTTGAAAATTCCCGACCCGCCGATCGACGCGCGCTGCACGCCGCTTCCGCCGAGCAGTTCCCGCCAGCGTCCCGCCGAGTCGGAATCCGTTATGTCCACGGTCTCGCTATTGAATGCGATCCGCCTCGAACGCAGGCCCGCGACGGTTACGAAGTTGCCGATCCCGTTGGAATCGATCTTGAGAAGAAGGTCCTTGCCCTTCTGTGCGACCATATCGGTCTCCCATTCATGAAGTTATGTGAATGCAGGCGCAGCCGATGCGTCAGGCGGCGGGTTCCGTCACGGCCCGAAAGCGCAGCAGCCCGTGATAGACGGACAGGTCGTCGTCATATCGCGCTTCGGCGAATTCGAGCCGCAGGTTCACGAGATGATGTTCGTCGAGCGAAAGCGCACCATCGTCGAGGCGCGCCTTGGCGGCATCCATTATGGCGAGCGCTTCCTGCTTGCCTCGCGCCTTCGACCAGATGTGCAGCGTGAAAAGCTGCTCGGTGCCGCTCTCCGTTCCGGTGCTCCAGTCATAGATGCTGGTGCGGCCGAAGGTTATGTAAGGAAAGACCACATTTGCCGGTGCATGGTCGAAAATCTTGTTGCTTCCCAGCAGCGCGGAAAGTGCGGCGTCTTCCCCAAGGGCCGCGAAGATCGCCTTTTGCAACTCAGCGGCGGGGGCGGTCATCGTTCTGATCCCTCCTGTCCCTGACGCGCGTAACAACAGCCGGGTCGGATCGCGCTGCAATCCGTTTGTCTGCACCGTAGTCCCGTTCGGCGTTTTCCGCCATATCATGCGCTTTCCAACGTAGGGCGCACAGCAAGCCATCGATGGTCATCGCCATCGCCACATTCATAGGCCTTGCTCCTTCACCTGGCAGACAAGATAGCGGCCCGATTCATCAGGATCGTGCGTGGTCACGATGGAAAAGACGCGCCCCTGCTTTCGAAACCGCATCCCGCTCCTGACGCCATCGCGCCACCTGATCGTGACGCGATGCGTGACAGTTTCCAGCGACTGGCCCGCACCGAAGACACTTCGTGCCGAAATCGGCTCGATCATCGCAAACAAGGTGGCGATCTCGACCCAGGTTTCGGTATGCCCACCAAAGGAATCGGGCAGATAGGTGCATTCCTCCACCGTCAGTTCGTGGCGCAACCGTCCAGGGTCGATGAACTGCAAGCCCATCACAACCTCCGATCCCGATAGCCGGAAATCAGCCGATCATATCCCGCCGGATATGACGCTGGCTGCTGGGCGGGTCCGATGCTTGCCCGAAACTCATACCAATGCGCCACCAGCATCAGCACAGCCCGCCGAAGCAGATCGGGAACATCGGTCCCCGCCTCGCCAAAGCCCGCCTTGAAATCGATCTCGATGCCGTTCATTGCCCGCAGCGGCTCCGGCCGCCGATGAAACTGCAGGCGTGCCGGCCGCGACAGGCTGTCGAGCTGATAGTCCGACGGATCCATCACGCTCGCCTCGCCCTCGCTGCCGAACAGCGTCACCGACAGGATTTCGCGAACCGGATGGCGCATCAGCGTCACGCAGCCGCCCCGCGGCCAGCAGTCCAGCACAAGACGCCACGTCTGGTCGATCATCGCTACGCCTGTGGCCCGCTCGACATCCTCGCGCGCCGCCCGGATCAGACCAGCAAGCAGTTCGTCCTCGCTTTGATGTGACAGACGCAAATGGTTTTTCACCTCGGCCAGCGTTACCGGCTCCACGGCCGGTTCCACCGTTCGCAACAGCGTCATTCGAATACCTCGATTGAAGAAATCTCAAAGAAAACGACCCCGGCAAGGGGTTACCGGGGCCGTCGCCGGCAACGCAGGCCTCAGGCTCGTCGCGTGAGGCCCAGCCGGCTTATGCCGTGCCGTATTTCAGCAGCTTGATCGCATCGAAGTCCTGGACGCCACCGCCGACGCGCTTCGTCGTATAGAAAAGGACATATGGTTTGGCCGAGTACGGATCGCGCAGCACCCGAACGCCAGTGCGATCAACCACCAGGTAGCCCCGCCCAAAATCACCGAAGGCGATCGGCGTCGCATCCGCACCACCATCGGGCATGTCCTCGGCCTCCACCAGCGGAAAGCCCATCAGCATGGCGCGCTGGCCGGGGGCCGCCGGCGGCTGCCACAAATAGTTTCCGTCGGCATCCTTGAGCTTGCGGATCGAGGTCTGCGTCTTGCGGTTCATCACCCAGTTGGCATTCTGCCGATATCCGGCTTTGAGCGCATAGATCGTGTCAATCAGCACGTCCGAAGGATTGGCGTCGGGCAGCGCATCGGCCTTGCCAGTCAGAACGTAGCCGATCTTCTCCCAGGTCCAGCCTGCCTCCGCCACCTTGGCATAGTCGAGAAAGCCCTTCGGCTTGTTCACCCCGTCGCCGCTGACAAATGCCGCCCCCTCCTGCTCGGCAAATGCCGTCTCGACCTCTCCCGAAATCCACTGGTCGAGATCGACAACTGCGTCTTCCAGCAGCGTCGTCGTCGCCGCCGGCATGGCGTAGAGCTCCATCGTTGGAAACTGCAGTTCGGCCAGGGCCGGCGTTGCCGTTTGCGGGCGTGGCGCCGTCTCTCCCACCCAGCCGACCGCCGGCCCTGATATGGCGAACGGCTTCTTCAGCACGGCGGCCGAAACCTGCCTGACCGAAGAAATCGAGCGGATCGGCGACAGCGCGGCGAGACGCTTGCCGATTTCCGCCTCGGTCTCGTCCGGCACCAGATAACCGCCATCCTGACCTGAACCGTAGGACATCGCCTTGGTGTCGAGAGCCCGCAAATGGCGGTCGTCGCCGCTGCGGATATAGGCCTCGAAGGCGCTCTTATGCTCGTTGAGCTGGCCTCTTGCGCCCTCGCGGCCAAGCGGAGGCCGGATTTTCTTCAGCGAGAGATTGTCGATCACCCGCTTCTGCTCGTCCAGCGTCCGCGAGATGCGCTCGACCTTTTCCGTCGTCACCACGTCGGCGCTGCGACGCTCGAGCTGGGTCAGCCGTTCGTCATTACTGTCCTTGAATGCCTCGAACGTCGTCATGAAATCGCTGAAGGCATCCGCCAGATCGAGATGCTCGCCGCCCGTCGACTTGGTTTCAAGCACGCTGTGTGCTTTCGTCATATGAGAGTTTTCCTTGTTGGTTGGATCATGCGTGTGGCCTGCCGGATGGTTGCAGCAAGGCTCTCTGGTGTTCCTGGCGCGGCGTCCCGCGCGCTTGCCAGGCTGGCGAAGCCCTTGGCGATCACCGCCCGGGCCTCGCTTCGCGTCAGCCCCGCATCCCGCGTGAGCCAGCATTCGAATTCGCGTATTGTCGGAAGCTGCCGTTTCCCCTTCACCGTCTGGACGCGTGCCTCGGGCAGCATCGGAAAGGTGACCACCGAAATTTCCCACAGATCGGCCTCGACTATGCGTCTCGCACCCGAGGCCGTGTCTTTCTTGGCGCGCACGGTGCGAAAACCGATCGACAGTCCATCGAGCGCGCCGCTGCGCATCAGGCTCAAAACCTCGCGTGCCTTCTCGACTCCAGTGGCAAGCCGGCCGCGAACGAAAAGGCCGCGCGAGTCTTCCTTCAGCTCCGTCCAGGCACCGATCGGTTGGTTCGGGTCATGCTGGAACAGCATGCGAATGCGGGACGTCCCTCTTGTCCGCAGCGACTTGACGAAGGCGCCGGGCTCGACGATGTCCTTGCCCAGGTCCATGCGCCCGAACAGGCTGGCGTAGCCGGAAAACATTCCGTCGGTTTCGACTTCGCCCAAGGCGAGGTCGACATATTTGCGTTCGCATCGACGCACCATCGCGTTAGCGCTCATCCACACTCTCCTGGTTCCGGTTTTTCTGGAGGAAGCGTCCGAGGCTGCTGTGCTGCAGCGTTCGCGCGGCAAAACCCAGCGCCCACCACGCGCACAGGCTCGCCACCGCCGCGCCCATCAGCACCAGCTCGCCCGGTCCGATGGCGTCCTGAACACCAAGTTCGGCGGCAATCTTCAGCCCGGCGGTTCCACCGAACACCAGTCCGCAAACGACGCCGACGGCGAAACGCGCCGCCGCGTCGCGCCTTCCATGCGGCAGGATATAGGCGAGCGAAATCGCCGAGCCGGCGACCGCCCCTGCCCCTTTCGCCAGCCATATCCAGGCGGCGTCCGTCAGATCAGTCATGTTGGATACCCTCGTGCAGAGTGTGACGATCAGGCGAAGTCCCGAGGTTGATAGCCAACGGCCTCGCGTTTCTCGTCGTCGCTCAGGAATGAAGCGGCCCCCACTCGCGCCCACAGCGCATCCCGTTCCCCGGAGAGCCCATCCACCCGGTCGGCGTCGTACCAGAGCCGGAGATCACCCCCGAAACCCGGTCCGAGCCACGCCGATAGTTCCTTGGCAATGCGGGCCACCAGCGGCAGGATCGTCAACCTGTAGAAAGCCCGGTTCGCCTCCTGGTAGTTGGCGTAGGTGTTGTCGCCGGGAATGCCGAGCAGCATCGGCGGCACCCCGAAGGCCAGCGCGATGTCGCGGCTGGCCGAGTGCTTCGCCTCGATGAAGTCCATGTCCTTCGGCGTCATACCCATGGCTTTCCAGTCCAGCCCGCCCTCCAGCAGCAGCGGCCGGCCAGCCCGGGTCATGCCCGAATATCCTTCCTCCAACTCGGCTTTCAGCCGGTCGAACTGCTCGTCGGTCAGGTTGCCGCCCTCCTTCGGCGCATAGACCAGCGCGCCGGAGGGCCTCGCCGAATTGTCGAGCAGCGCCTTGTTCCAGCGCCCGGCTGCATTGTGGGTGTCGAGCGCCGTCAGCGCCGCCTCAAGCGGCGCAAAGCCGTAATGATCGTCAAGAGGATGAAACAGCGTCAGATGCAGCGCCCCGCCTCCCTCGGCAGCCAGCGGAGTACGGCGCCTGCCGCTGCCTTCGCGATAGTCGAGCGCTACCGGCCAACCAGTTGAATCCGTGGCTACTGTCACCCGATCCGGACGCAGCAGATGCAGTTCCCGCGCGCCCTCTCCCGCATCGATCAATTCCAGATACGCATTTCCAGAAAGCAGCAGATGGCCATAGAGCGCTTCCAGGAACGAGGCGCCGGCCTGCCGCTGGTTGGGACGCTCCAGCAGCTTGAGCAGCGGGTGCTCTTCAAGTTCCGCGGCTCCCTCATAGAGCAGCCACGGCATTGCCGATGCTGTCTCGCAGATCAGCCGCACGGCGCGGTGCACGATCGGATTGCGCATATATCCTTCGCGTGCCAACGCCGCATAATCCCGTCGTGTCCAGCGCGCCTCGCCCTGCGCATGTATCGCGACAAACCCGCCCGCCCCGCCTCCGCTCTTGCGTTCGGGCCGAGCGCCGCCGTTCCCCGCCATGCGAGGCCAAGGCCAATTCCAAGCCATCTATCCATCCTGTGTGATTGAAAATGCCGACGCCGGATGCGTCCCACTGAGCGCATGGTGCTTCAGGGTGTATTGAGATCCAGGTTCAGGACGTGCCGACAATGGTGGTTTTCGAGAACATGAGCACAGAAGAGCGCCGTTTGCAGGCCGCCATGGACTGAATACCAACACACCCTAGACGAAATCGCGGATGCGCGGCATCGCGACAGTGTCCGGCATCAGTTCCGTGATTGCCCAGACAAGAGCGTCGACCCGATCCGGCGACCTGTTGTTCGAGAGACCGTTCGGTCCGAAGTCGCACATCTCGTCTTCCAGTTCGGCAAAGCGACCAGCATGAAGCACCTTGCCTTGCTGGTAGAGTGCCGCCACCGGTTCGGCGCGCAGCCACTTGCCGCGCTTTGCCCGCACCGCCCGCACCGGCACGCTAGAATCCACGGTCCGGATCACCGCCGTCACCATGTCGCCGCCCTGATTGACTTCGGCTACGATGCAGTCTGCCTGGAGCCGGTGGAACAGCGCCACCGCCGCGCCTGCCCAGTCCTGTGGCTTTGCGGCGCGCAGCGTCGCATCCGCCAGCACGATCGCCCTTCCAGCGTCATCCATTCCCGCGGCGACGATGCCGCATGCATCGGATGTGACGCGCGAACTCGCGGGCGGGTCCACCGCCACCACGATGCGGCGCAGTTCCGGCACTTCGCCGAGAAATGCGTTTTCGATGCAATCGCGGGACCACAGTGCATCCTCGCGGTCCTCGATCAGTTCGCCCTCCAGCTCCTGGCGGCCCAGATGCGTTCCCGCGTAGCGCTTGCGCACCATGTCGAGAAATCCCGGCGCCAGATTGCCGGCGTTCTCGGCCGTGCGGATGCGCGTCACCGCGACCGTTGGATCGGCAAGCAGCCGCTTCAGCAATTTCATCGGCTTGGGCGTGGTCGTAATCAGTTGCCGTGGTCGCTCTCCCAGCCGAAGGCCGAACTGCAGCATGTCGAAGCACGCCTCGGCATGTTTCCATTTCGCCAGCTCGTCGCACCACGCCGCCTCGAATTGCGGCCCCCGCAGGCTTTCGGGATTCTCGGAGGAAAATATCTGCGCCACCGCGCCATTGTCCCAAACCAGACGGCGCCGGCTTGCCTCGAAGCGCGGGCGGTCATGCCGGGAAATTGTCATGATGCCGGAAGGGCCTTCGATCATCACCTCGCGAACATCGCCGAGCGTCTCACCGATCAGGGCAATGCGCCCATGCCTCCGGTCGGCGAATGGTGAAAACCCGCGTACCAGGCTGTTCACCCATTCCGCACCCAACCGCGTCTTTCCGGCGCCGCGACCGCCGACGACCAACCAGGTCTGTGGAGGCCCGTCGAGCATGTACTGCTCTATGCGCGCTTCGGTGAACCATTCCCGTCCTATCAACGGGATCGCTTCAGCCTTCAGATTTTGCCTTGCCCAGTTGCTTTGCGTATCCTGTCGCCAACTCGACAATTCGCTGGTCGATCCGTTTAAGTGCTCCGGCCATGTCTGCATCTCGTCTCATCTGGTTCTCTTTCGCGCCATCGTCGAGACGCGTGATTTCGCCGATTTTTTCGAGTGTGCGCGTCAATGCGGAAATCGCATCGATGCGCGCCTTGTCGAGCGTACCCGCGCCGCCCTCCTTTCCCATCCCGATTGCTTCCACTTCGCCGATCAGCCGATCGACCACTTTCGCCAGCCTGGCCTTCGGACCAGACCGTATCGCGGCCGGATCTTGACGGACCCATTTTTCGCGCGCCGCCCGTCTTTCGATCGAAGCTGCCGACCTTCCGGTCGCCAGCGCCAATCGCTCGATATCCGGCCGCGCGCCCTCATAAAGGGCACGCATCGCCGTCCACCGCTCATCAGTGTGTGTTACCATCAAATCTCTCCGGGCTGTTTGAAGCGGTCGAAGGAACCGGCCGTGGCACCCAAGGGTGCCGGCGGCATCCCCCAAAACATGGGAGGCGCGCTGGCCACACTTTTCCGACGATAAGGAAACTCTACCAAAGCACCGTCACGGTGTCAAGAATATATTCCTATTCTCTTCAAAATTTTTCGAGCCCGCCGTAGCGCTTGGATTTCGCTTGCCGCATCCGATAATATTGAGCAAAAGACGCTGTTTCAGTGTCGGCAGGAAGGTCGCCATTTAGCCGCCCGCACCTATTTGAGACTCTTGAGAGCTAAGCCGGACACTGAAAAATGGACGACCCCCTCGAAGCGCGAAAGCCGAAGGCCCCGAAAGCCGGCAGATTGCTGGCGATCGATGCTTGGATCGATTCGTCCCTCTACGAAGCCGGCTTCAAGGCGCGCGAGTTCTGGGAAACGCTGACCATCTTCTTTCGGCGCTTCCGTGTCAGCGGCTGGCGGCGCGGCATCATAGAGTTGCTGAGCGAAGGTTTTACCATGGGCGCCGCCGCCTCGGTGGTCATGCTGGCGCTTGCCTTGCCTGCTTTCGAGGAAACCGCCGGAAACTGGCGTCAGCAAGACGATTTTGCCGTCACCTTCGTAGACCGATATGGCGACGAAATCGGCCAGCGTGGCATCATCCAGCGCGATTCGGTTCCCGTCGATGAAATGCCCGATCACGTCATCAAGGCGGTGCTGGCGACAGAGGACCGCCGATTTTTCGAACATTACGGCATCGACTTCCTCGGCCTGGTCCGCGCAATGTCCGAAAACGTGCGCGCCAATTCCGTCGTGCAGGGCGGATCGAGCATTACCCAGCAGCTTGCGAAAAATCTCTTCCTCACCAATGAGCGCACCGTAGAGCGCAAGGTCAAGGAAGCCTTTCTCGCCGTTTGGCTGGAAATGAACCTATCGAAGAAGGAAATCCTGCAGCTCTACCTCGACCGCGCCTATATGGGCGGCGGCACGTTCGGCATCGCCGCGGCCGCGGATTTCTATTTCGGCAAGCAGGTCAAGGACCTTAACCTCGCCGAAGCGGCCATGCTCGCCGGCCTGTTCAAGGCTCCGGCCAAATATGCTCCCCACATCAATCTTCCGGCTGCGCGCGCCCGGGCCAACGTCGTTTTGACCAATCTGGTGCAAGGCGGCTTCATGACCGAAGGCCAGGTCCTTTCCGCACGACTCCACCCTGCCGATATCGTCGACCGCGGCGACCGCAAGAGCCCCGACTATTTCCTCGACTGGGCCTTTGAGGAGGTCAAGCGTGTCGCTCCCCAATCGGGCACGCATTCGATAGTGGCTCGCACCACCATCGACATGAACATCCAGCGCGCCGCGGAGGAATCGGTCGAATTCTACCTGCGCCAGAACGGCAAGGAATATCGCGTCACCGAAGGCGCTGTCGTCGTCCTTGAAAACAACGGCGCGGTTCGCGCCATGGTCGGCGGGCGCGACTATGGCACCAGCCAATTCAATCGTGCCACAAAGGCGTTGCGCCAGGCAGGCTCGTCCTTCAAGCCTTATGTCTACGCGACCGCCATGGAGCACGGCTTCACACCGGATTCGATCGTTTCAGATGGACCGATAAGCTGGGGCGCCTGGTCGCCAAAGAATTACGGCCGCAGTTATTCCGGCCGCACGACGCTCGCCATGGCCCTCATAAGGTCCATCAATACTGTCCCCGTCAGATTGGCGAAGGATCACCTCACCATTCCGCCGATCAAGGCGATGGCCGAGGCCATGGGCGTCGAGTCGCCGATTGAAAACTTCAAGACGATGGTGCTCGGCACGTCCGGCATGACCGTCATGGACCAGGCCACCGGCTACAATGTTTTCGCCAATGGCGGTTTTGCCGGCACCCGCCATGGTATCACGCAGCTTTTGTCGCATGCCGGCAACGTTCTCTATGAATTTGACCGGGACGCGCCGAAACCGAAGCGCGTTTTGTCGGAAAAAGCGCTTTCCGATATGAATTCCATTCTGGTCCAGATTCCCGAGATCGGCACCGCTCGTCGTGCGGCGCTTCCGGCAATCCGCTCCGCGGGCAAGACCGGCACCACGCAAAACTACCGCGACGCCTGGTACGTCGGCTTCACCGGCAATTACACCGCTGCCGTATGGCTCGGAAATGACGATTTTTCACCCACCAGGGAGATGACCGGCGGCTCCCTGCCCGCCATGGTTTGGCACCGGCTGATGACCTACGCGCATCAAAACATCGACATAAAGCCGATACCTGGCATCAGGGACCCGTTCGTCGATGCGACCGTCGCCGCAAAAGCGGCCGAGGCAGAAAAAAAGGCGGCGCAGGAAGCATCCGCCACAACCGCCGAACGGCCGCCGGTCCTTTCGAGCACCACGACGCGAACGCTGCTGGAAATAAACGAGATCTTCCGCACGGCTCCGGTCCTGGAGGCTCCCGCCGAGCCCAAGAAGCTCTCCGCCCTGTGAGAACGCCCTGCGTTCTTGCCGCTCATTGCCGCCCGTTTGCGCGTGCTATTCTCTTGCCTTCATCGCTCCAGGAGGGATAGTGCGGCCCATCTCTCTCTTCGGCATGTCATGCTTAAAACCACATTTCTCGTAGCGCTGTTTCTTGCTGTCGCCGTTGTCGGAGGCGGTGCAAGCGTCTGGTACGCTTTGGACGCTCAGGAAGGTGTCGGCGCCGTCACGATCGGTAGCTGGACCGCCTTCCCCGAGATCGGCACGCCGGATGCCGATCCTTATTCGCGGGCGCGGATCGCGAGAGAAGGCGTGTTGACTCTCGGCCGGGCGGAAGGGCTCGCCTTCATCGCGCAGCGGGATTCGCGCGGCGATATCCTTCGTCGCAACTGTGTCTACCGGATCGAAGGCAGCGTGCCTCCGGCGAGGTTCTGGACGCTCTACGCCGCCGATGCAAACCTGTCAGCTCTCAAAGCGAAGAACGGCCGTCCATCGGCGCTGCATTCATATGAAGTGCTTCATAGGCCCCGCAACAAGCTCATCATTCTTGCAGGCCGCCATCCCGAGCCCGGCAATTGGCTGCCGCTACAAGGGTCGGGCGACATGTTCCTTGTGCTCACCCTTTACGATACGACGATTGCCAGCAGCACCGGCATTGCCGACGTCGAGCTGCCGGCGATAACGAAGTCGGGCTGCGATGCTTAAGCTCCTTCACGCCCTTCTCCTCGGCCTGCTGGGCGCGGCAATCGTGCATATCGCGGTGCTGCTGCTCATTCCGGAGTTTGCCGAACGGGACGCCTGGTCGCGTCTTGCCTCCGCGTCCGGCCTTTACACGGCAACCCCCTTACATGCCGAGCCGGGCGTGACACCGACGGTCAAGTCCGTCGACCCGCTCTTTCTTGCCGCAACCTGTCGTTTCGATCTTTCAGACGGCACCGTGCAGGCGCAGGCATCTGGTGACATCCCGTTCTGGTCGGTGTCAGTCTACAACCGCGCCGGCGAAAACATCTACAGCTTCAACGATCGAACCGCCACCAGTGGAAATCTGGATCTTGTCGTTCTCACGCCGGAGCAGATGATCGAAGTGCGCAAAATCCTGCCCCCGGAATATCAGAAGTCCATCTTCGCCGAGCTGCCAATCGACGAAGGCATCGTGGTCGTTCGTGCTTTCGTCCCGGACGACAGTTGGCGGCCAAAGGTCTCCGCCTTTCTCGACGGCCTCTCCTGCTCGTCGCGCTAGTTGCGGGGAGCCGGCCTGACGCGGACCGATGCGGCCGATCCCGATGGCAAATGGCCGCCAGCCGCCTCCATCACCGCCCGCCGCTCATAGCGAACACCTGGAAAGATGATGATGGACGCCGGCGTCCCCTGCGGACGTTTGTGATGATTGGTTGCCGCTTTTCTCGGCACGAAAGACAGTATGCTGCCCATGACACGCGCTTCCCTCTCGGTCTGACCGGAGCAATGACGCAACGCCTCCATGTCAGATAAGGCACAGCAGAGGGTTAACAGTCGGTTAAAGCCAAATCGTCGATATGAGCGAGGCGCATTGTCGCTCGGCAACCTCGGCAAGATGGAGATGAATGTCCCGAATCGTGTGCTCCGCACGGATGCCGCCTGCCGTCCTCTTCTTCTTAATCGAATTAACTCTCGTAAATGCCTGGTTCCATTACGAAAAGGTAATGTCAGTGTTCAGTTTCGGTTCATCACCCGATCGCTAGGTTCCGAGCGTCAGTAACGAGGAAAGTTCGATGAAACTGTTCACCCGCTCGATTCTCATAGCCGTCGCGTTTTCAATGTTGGCGGTCCCTATGGCGCAAGCGCAGCAACGCCATGATAGCTCCCGTCATTACAGCCAGTCGAAGCGATATGACCATCGCGCCAATGAGAGATACGACACTCACCGGCACCTGAAGAAGCGGCACCACTGGGCCAAGGGCAAAAGAGTTCCGGATTGGCAGCGCCGACAGGCCATTCGCGACTATCATCGTCATGGCCTGAAACGTCCCGGTCGTGGTCAGCAATGGGTGAAGGTCGACAATGACTATCTGCTGATCAGCCTGGCATCCGGCATCATTAGCGGCATAGTCGCGGCTCGATAGAAGATGCCGCATTCAGTCGAAGAACCCCGGCCATCGAGCCGGGGTTTTTTTCGTGTGTGATATGCGTTGCCGACCGCCGCACGGAAGGCGAAGCCTGATGCGAGCCGCCGCCTTAACTCTTTGTTAGAATTCATGAATATTTACCTGACAGTTAACAGTCCGCTAACGGATAGCCGCTAAGTTTATCGATATCCGGGCATCAGCGACCGACCGTGAGCGGATGGGTATCCCCGGCCAATGCAAGTGTGGCGTCAGGCGTAATTCGTGTCCTCATCCGATTTCAGGCAGCTTGTCTTGAAAGGCAAAACCAGCAGGGCCGACCGGCTGTTTCGCGCCGCCGTATCGGCCTATTGCTCCCTGACCCGTCCGTCGCGTCGTGAAATCGCCCAGCTGGAAGACCTCGCCTTTCCGCTTTTCGACGCGGTGTCCGTTGAAGCGCGACGCTATGCGGCCGCAGCGCTTTCCGAATGCGAACACCCGCCGGTGGAACTGGTGCGGCGCCTCTGTGATGAGCCAATCGACATTGCCGCTCCCCTGCTGATCCGCTCCAATAGCCTGAGAGACATCGATCTTATTGCTTTGATCGGGCGCCACGGCCTGCCGCACGCGCGCGCCATCGCGCGCCGGCAAAGCCTCAACCCGACCATCGCCGATCTCATCAGGATGATGGAGGGGCCGAGGCTGGTGCATCCCCGGCAACCGGGAGAGCAGACGACTGAACCACAAGACGACGCATCGGCCGGGAACCGCCCGGCTCCTGTTCCCGGGGCTTCCGCCGACAATGCACGTCAACAGTTGCGCGCCATGATGCGGCGGCCTCACGCCTCCCGCGGGGTTGCGGCCTACGCAAGGCTTCGCGATGCGGCGCTCAGCGGTAGCGCACTTTTCTTTCAGGCAGTGCTTGCCGAAGCGCTGGACATCGCTCCTTCCATGGCGCGGGCGATTGCCGGAGCGGACGATCATTCGGCGCTGCTTGCAGCATTGCGGTCGCTCGACTTGAGCGAGGAGCAGGCTTTCGTCATCGCCGCGGCAGCGTTGCCCGGGAAGCTCTCCCAGCCGGAAGCAATCCGCCTCACGCTCAACCGCTACCGGGCGCTTGAACCTGTTGCGGCACGCGAGCAGGTGCAAACTTGGAAAGCTCAAGCGACCGAGCCGAAGCGCTCCAATCTCAAGGCTTCATGACCGATATGAGCTCCTCGACCGGGGTCTGATCCGCTTCGATTTCCACGATCCAGATATCGGGATCGAACCGCTGCTCCTTCTCCAGCCGCGCCTCCAGCACCGAAGCGTCATCGCCATCGCTCAATCGCTGAAATTGCCGGTCATCAGGCCTGGCGGAATCGTAGCTGGTTTGCGGCGCCGGTCCGAACAGCGCCGTGTCGCCCATCCGGCTGCGCGACAGCACGAAAACCACACCGGCTTCCGTCGCTCCGCGCTTGACGACAGCGGCAAAGCCTCCGGCCGAAAAGACCTTGCGCAGCAGCGCGGACACCCAAAGATCGGTGGTTACGCGCATTGTTTCGGCTGCCTCATATTTGACGTGAAGGGATAGGCCGCCGTCAATTCGTCAGGCCGATCTCTTTCATCTTTACATAGGTCGCTTCGTCGGGCTCGCCGGTTTCCGGCAACCCGAACAGCGATTGAAATTCAAGAAGTGCCGCCTTTGTGCGCGCGCCGACGACGCCGTCGATCTCCATTCCCTCATTGCCGAACGCCCTCAGGCCGGCCTGTATGCTGGAGATTCGGTTGTTCGACGTCACCGCAGCTTGCACGGCCGCGTCTTCCGTCTGCCGCGCGGGCGGCGCAGGCACCGGTTCAATGCTGGCGGTCGCGCCGAGCTGGCTCAGCAATTGGTCATCGATCTTGCCGTTCGGCGTCAGGCCCACCTTGCGCTGGTAGTCGGTGATCGCCTTGGTCGTATTCGGCCCGGCAAGCCCGTCAACCGCGCCGGCGTAAAAATCAAGGCCCTTCAATATGCGCTGGACCTGCTCGATCACCGGATCCCCCACCGGCCGGACCGGCGCTTGCTCGGGCTGTTCGGGCCGCTCGATGCGTATGGTGGTTTCGGGTTCGTCATCGCGCGGATCGTCGATCCCGACAGGCATGCTGAAACCGCGCGTCGCGAAAAACGCGCCCGTATGCGCATGCGGCTGATACCAGAGCGCATTCGCCGAAACATAAAACAGCGCCACAAGGAACGCCGTCGAGCCGCCGACCAGCACCGGATTTCGCGAAATTATCGCACCGAGAGCCGCAACACCGCCGGACAGCGACAAGTCCGGATGGGCGGATCGCTTAACCTGCCTTGCGGAGCGCGCCATTGCTGTTTTCTTTTACCTTGTTCGCCGTCATCGACAGCAGCGCTCCCTTTTGGCGCCCCGCGTCTCCCGATGGGCCGGCCACCGGCAGGCTGATCGTGACGGTAGTGCCCTCGCCCGGAGCACTTTCAATCGACATCGTCCCCTCATGCAGCGTGACGAGGCCTTTTACAAGCGCCAGACCGAGCCCGGTTCCTTCGAACTGGCGCGTATATTCGTTATGCACCTGCGTGAACGGCTTGCCCAGTCGGCCGAGATCGTCTTCGGCGATGCCGATGCCGCTGTCTTCCACCCAGAAATGCAGGCGCGATCCGATCCGTTTCGCACTGACCGAGACAGCGCCGCCATCGGGCGTGAACTTGATCGCGTTGGAAACGAGATTGATCAGCACCTGCTGAACCGCGCGCTTGTCGGCGTGAATTTCACCGACTTCGGGAGAAACCTCGCTGGTCAGCGATATCGACTTGGCCTGAGCCTGCAGGCTCATCATCGAGTGGCACATTTCCACGGCCTCGGCAAAGCGGAACGGCTCCGGATTTGTCGCATAGGCACCGGCCTCGATCTTGGACACGTCGAGAATGGAATTCACCACCGCGAGCAGGTGATGTCCGGAATCGCGCACCAGCCCCACATATTCCTTCTGCCGGGGATCGCGAAAGCCGCCGAACATCTCGTGAAGCAGCATATCGGAAAAGCCGATGATGGCGTTCAGCGGGGTGCGCAGTTCGTGACTGACGGCGGCGAGAAACCGCGCCTTGGCAAGCTCCAGTGCCTCCGTGGTTTCGGTGCATGCCGCGACGGCGGCGCGAAGCCGCACGACCTCTTCATTTTCCCGCAACAGCGCGACGATGCCCTTGCCGTCCGCGCTCATGAGATCGATTGCGAATGGCTGATAGTTGTCGGCTTGGCCGGCGCGTGCGTCATCCGTCCTTGGCAACCGCATACGGGCTTCGACCGTCCGGCGCGGGGCGCCCGCGCGCAAATCGGCCAGCGCGCAAAGATATCCGACGCGGTCCGAAATATGAATCCGCTCGAACAGTCCGGCACCGAGCATCAGTTCCGGCGCCAGCCGCAGCATCGTGCGCGCCTGCGGCGAGACATCGGTCACATCGCCATTCATCGACATGCGAACGACGACCCCATCGACAATCGTCTCCAGCCGAACCGGCCCGTCCTCTTGTTCCTCGGCCCTTGCTGTCTCGAGGGCTCCGACGATCCGTATGATCACCGTCGCCGCATAGGCGACCGGTACCAGCCAGTGCCAGGCCGCCGGTACCTGGCTTATTGGAAAGAACATGGATCCCAGGAGGGTTTGTATCGGCAGCACGGACAAGGCTGCTACCCCGCCCCATAACAGCGCTCCGGCCGCGCGCCGTTGCCAATACGCCTCGAAGGGGAGCGCCAGGATCAGCACGGCAAGCGGCGAAGCAATGCCTCCTGCCGCCGCAACGAGGACGGAAAGCACGATCGTCCCCGATACCAGCCCGACAATACCGGCGATTCTGTCCCTCGCGCTTGAGGAGACCAGCAGAACCCCAATCCACGCCAGGCTGAACGTGGCGCAGATGAGCGCCAGCGTCATTGACGGTCCGAGTGATGCCGACAGAAAGAAAGCGAAAGCCGCAGCCAGGAAAAAGGGGGCTGCCAGGAATATCCCGACCAAACGGCGCTGGCGCGCCCGATCGTCTTCCTTCGTGATCGACAGCGAAACCAGCCGGTCACATCCGGCAGTCGCAGCCTCGACGATCTCGCCAAATCTGGTGGTGGACAATCTCACTCAAAGTACCCGTACTTGATCCACCTGGCGGATCGCTTTTGATTGTCCGAAACTCGCATCCAGCCTTTAAGGAATGGATAAAGCGCGGCCAGTCACCGGCGCCCAGGCGGCAAATGCCGTCATCACGGGGGCCGAAAACGCCGGTGAATTTCGCGCATGGTAAATGGACCGTTAGTCCTGTTTTCGCCGCACCTGTGCGTCCGACCAATCTTCTTCGGCTTCGATCTGCCGGATTTTCGATGTAAAAACAAAGGAGTGGGCGAAAGCTATCTGACCGGCTCCCTCGTGATCGTGCATGTCTCGCGACATGCCCACGAGCGAATCGTTAAAGTTTTCCGGCGGATTTGCCGAAAATGCCGTCGAGTTCCGCAAGCGCTCCTTTGCGCGGTCGTGTCAATCTTCTCCCAACGAACGAGGTCGTGCCGCAAAAATGCGCGACCCGCATGATACGCGAGGCAGGTTATGGGCTTTCTCATTCGTATTGCGTTCTGGTTCTCGCTGGTTTTGCTGGCGCTGCCGTTCGACATGGGCGGCACCGCCGATGGCCAACCGAGCGTCGGCGCGATTCAGACGTTCCTTGCCGCGCGTGAGGCAGTCGGCGACATGAGCGGAATTTGTGAGCGCAAGCCCGACGTCTGCGAAGTTGGCAAATCGGCCCTTCATACCGTGGGGGTGCGGGCGCGCGAGGCAGCACGTCTTGCGTTCGAGGCGCTCGACGACCAGTTCGGCACGCCCGACGCTGCGATCACCACGGGCAGCGTCGCACCAGCGGACGATGTCAAAGTGAATTGATTCGGCCGGCTCGGTAAAACGCTCTGACTTCTTTTTCCGTGACGTTGCGGGCCGACGTGCTTATATCAGGCCCATGACAGCAAGCATTCAGTCGATCCAGGACGATTTCGCCTTCCTCGATGAGTGGGAAGACCGCTATCGCTATGTCATTGACTTGGGCGATTCGCTGCCTCCCTTCCCGGATTTTGCGCGCGACAATGCCCACAAGGTTCCCGGCTGTGTCAGCCAGGTCTGGCTGCTCACCGATCAGGATGAAGGCGCCGATCCGGTTATCCGCTTCCAAGGCGATTCGGACGCCCACATCGTGCGCGGCCTGGTGGCGATCATGCTTGCCTTGTTCTCCGGCCGGCGTGCCAGCGATATCCTTGCTACCGACGCGGAAGCCGTCTTGCGTTCGCTCGGTCTTGATGAACATCTCACCCCGCAACGCGCCAACGGGCTGCGGTCCATGGTCAAGCGCATCAAGCGGGATGCCGAGGTAGCGCTCAAGCAGGACGCTTGAGCGCAGAGTCAGCTAAATTATTTCCGGCCGATAGTCGTCGCTGCCCCAATGCAGCACCGGCGGCGGCTCGTGGTGACGCGGGGCGGATTGCGGCCGATAGTGGCGACTGAGAACACCGAGCGCGCTTTTCAACACGATCTTGGCCGACCGAACCGGCCACCCGCGCTCCGACTCCACAAGTTCCAGCCCCTTCAGGAAGCAGCAGACATCGATCAGAACGCCGGACAGTTCCGGTCCGACGGCCACGATCGCACGCTCCACGCGCAGTCGCGCTGCAAGTGCCGCATCCGTCAGTTCGACCGCGCCGCCGACACCGCCGCGCCGGCCGGACGCCACGCTTGCCACCCAATTCGCCCCGAGCCGCGGCATGAGCTGGCCGCGCGTGTAATCCGCTCGCAGCCGCTCTCCCGCCTCGAATTCCGCTCTGGAGAGGAACGGCGTGCCACCCTTGGACTTCCGCCGCATCAGATGCCCCAGCGGCGATTCTGACAGGTTGACGATCGCCTGAGACATTTCTCCATTCACCTCGAGGGCGATCGCATCCAGGTCGCGATGATCTTTCGCAGCGTTCCCACGCGACATCGACGCCTTGGCCGCAGCCGACAGCACGATATTTTCGCCTTCACGCATGACAATGCCGTCGCGCAGCAATTCGACAAGCTGAGCCTGATCCAACGATGTCGTGCGCCCGTTCTTGTCCTCCAGCAGTAGCGTACCGGCAATGGCCCCTTGCCGGACCCTGCCTGGACCGCCAGCCAGAAAGCGCATGATGCGCAGCCTGGCCTTTCCTGCCTCCGCAAGTCCGCTCATGGTCACAAGCCCAACCGGTCGCGGAATGCGGCCATCGCGACACGCTCGGTCATCACTACGACACGATCGAAGTCCTCATCGTCGCGCATGTCCTCGATCAGATGGCAGGCATGCACGACCGTGGTGCGATCTCGCCCGAACCCTCGTCCCACGTCCGCCATGCTCACGCCCAGCACGACATGGGTCACATACATCGCGATCTGTCGCACACGCGAGACGTCGAGCCCGGTTCTGCCGGGCCTGCGCAACTCCTTGCCTGAAACGTTGAACAGTGCCGAAACGATATCCATCATGCATTCGCAGACTTCGACGGCACGTTCACCGCGTACACCGCCGCCCTCCCTTGTCGCGGAAGACGACGCCACTGGTTTCGCTGAAATGTCGGCGTCCTGCGAATATTTTCTGGATGCTGTAGCCATCGCGTGTACTGAACTCTGCCCTCCACAGAAATAGGAATAAGTTCTTATATTGCACAATGGCTAACATGTGAACAAAGGACGAACGATTTCCCCAGATCGTGATCGTTAATTTATTGATAACAAACGACATCTCCGCAGGGCGGATGCGTTTTCGCGCTCACTTCGTCCCCGCCCCGAGACCGCATTCGATAGTGCCGGCATCACCACAATGGGGTTCCCACCTACGATGAATGACATACGCGCCGAATCCGCAGCGTTCAAAACCCGCCTATCCGCAGAAGCCGCGAATGCACGACAGATGGCTGCGCTGCAGCTCGCCTGCGGTATCGATCTTTCAGCGGCACTTGCCGCCGGCGAGGAGGAAAGATCGAAACTCGTCACGCGGCTCCAGCGCGCAATCGAGCGGGAGCGGCTGAAAGGCCTGCGACGTCATTGGAGTTATGACCTTAACCGACACATAGCCCTGAAGCAGTTGCTGGATCGCCTGGTCTCCCGTGGGCGGCCACAGGCTGAAGGCGGTTGCGCCTAAAAACAGGTGCGCGCACCCCTCGCTTTGTGCGCCAAAAGCGAGCCGCCGCCCGAAAAATGGCGTTCACAAAAGCAGAACGGCGCCCGAAGGCGCCGCAATATGCTCCTTGGCCCGGTCGATCACCTGCCGGCGCGTTTACGGCCAAGCCCCATCTTCTTGGCGAGTTGCGAACGCGCCTGAGCATAGTTCGGCGCCACCATCGGATAGTTCGCGTCAAGGCCCCACTTCTCGCGATACTGATCGGGCGACAAGCCGTAGTGCGTCATCAGGTGACGCTTCAGCGACTTGAACTTCTTCCCGTCCTCGAGACAGACGATGTAATCGTCGTGAACGGACCGCTTCGGGTTTATCGCCGGCTTCTGTTTGTCCGCCGGCGGCTGCTCAGGGGCGCCACCGATGCGTCCAAGCGCTGCATGCACATCCGCGATCAGATTCGGCAGTTCTCCGACGGGCACCGGATTGTTGCTGACATAGGCGGCGACGACGTCGGCCGTCAGTTCAATCAGCATATCGTGAGTTCTGCTTGGTGTTTCGACAGCGTCCATAGTCGTTCAGGCCCAACGTAAATTCGAGTAGCGCCCCCTGCGGCGCATCATGATTTGCAGGAGTTAGCCACGTTATCGTAGCTCGCTACATTCCTATACCGTTAAAGTAAGTCAATTCAATAGTTTTTTATAAAATGAAACAGTTATCAGTCATTCCAGTTATTACAAGCACCTATTTTCGGACTATCGTCTCATCCACCTCCGTTCTACGTTGACTGCAACAACATGTCGCGTGTAGCTCCGTAGGATTACATCCTTTTATCTTCTCTAAATCAACCCTGAGTAGTCCTTTTAAAGCGCAGGGCTGTATCGCATCAGTACACGCTTTATCAAGCCCCATGGCTGCCGTCGATGCCGAGGCACGCACGATCGAGCCGGAACGGTGCCAAAACCTCTTGAACCCGAAAGATGCTCGTGTTCATTCGGCACTCGACAACCCTATTCAAGCGAGGCGACGATGACCCGAGCCGGAACATTTCCTGATATCGAGAGCCCCAGGAGCGAGGAGCGCCCGACAACCGACACGCGTCACGGCGTCACTCGAACGGACGAGTTCTCCTGGTTGCGGGCTGAAAACTGGCAGGACGTATTCCGCGATCCCTCGCTTCTGGATGCCGCCATCCGCAGCCACCTCGAAGCTGAAAATGCCTACCAGACGGCCCTCATGGCCGACACCGTCGACCTTCAGAAACGGCTGTTCCAGGAAATGAAAGGCCGAATCAAGGAGGATGACTCTTCGGTGCCGATGAAGGATGGCCCATTCGCATATGGCTCCTCCTTCAAGAAGGGTGGCGAGCAGCCTCGCTTTTTCCGCACTCCACGCGACGGCGGCACGCAGCAAATCATACTCGACGGCGATGCCGAAGCCGAAGGCAAAGCGTATTTTCGCATCGGCGGCGTCGATCATTCATCCGATCACAAGCGCCTGGTCTGGGCCTTCGACGACAAGGGTTCGGAATTCTACACGCTGCACGTTCGCGACCTCGCGGATGGCAAGGACTTGGCCGACGTGGTGCCCGATACCGGAGGTTCCGGCGTCTGGAATGCCGCCAATGATGGCTTTCTCTACACAAGGCTCGACCAGAACCACCGGCCGTCGAAGATCCTGTTCCACAAGCTCGGCGCCGATCACGCCAATGACCGACTGGTCTATGAAGAAACCGATCCCGGTTTCTTCATGAATGTCAGCGGCTCGCGGCGCAACGACTGGATTTTCATCGGTATCAATGATCACGAGACCTCCGAATACCGGCTGCTGCGCACTGCTGACCCCTTGGCCGAGCCGCATCTGGTCGCCGCTCGTGAAACCGGGCTGCAATATGATCTCGAGGAAGGCGGCGACATCTTCTTCATCCTGACCAATGCCGATGGCGCCAAGGATTTCAAGATCATGACCGCGCCGGTCGGCGCACCCGGCCGGGCCAATTGGAAAGAGCTGGTCGCCCATGAACCCGGCCGCCTCATCCTTTCCGTCATGGGTTTTCAGGACTTCATGGTGCGCCTCGAACGCAAGGACGGCCTGCCGCGCATCGTCATCCACGACCGCGCCACGGCTGAAGAACACCTGATCTCGTTCGAGGAGGAGGCGTTTTCGCTCGGCCTTGCCGGCTCCTACGAATATGACACCGATACGATTCGCTTCTCATATTCGTCGATGACGACGCCGAGCCAGCTTTTCGACTACAATATGCGCACGCGCGAGCGTGTGCTGCTCAAGACTCAGGAAGTGCCTTCCGGCCACGATCCCGCCCGCTATGTGACGCGTCGTCTGATGGCTCCGTCGCATGATGGCGAACTGGTGCCGATTTCGCTCATCCATCACCGCGACACCCCGCTCGATGGTTCGGCGCCTTGCCTGCTTTACGGCTACGGTTCTTACGGAATCACCATCCCGGCGGGCTTCAACACCAATTGCCTGTCCCTGGTCGATCGCGGTTTCGTCTATGCAATTGCCCACATCCGTGGCGGCAAGGACAAGGGCTATGCTTGGTATGAGGACGGCAAGCGGGAAAAGAAGACCAACACATTCCTAGATTTCATCGCCGCGGCGCGCCACCTCGCCGGCGAGCATTACACCGCTCACGATCGTATCGTCGCCCAGGGAGGCTCGGCCGGCGGCATGCTCATGGGGGCGGTCGCCAATATGGCGCCGGAAGCATTCGGGGGGATCGTGGCGGAAGTTCCTTTCGTCGACGTACTGACGACGATGCTCGACGACACACTGCCACTGACGCCGCCGGAATGGCCCGAATGGGGCAACCCGATCACCTCCGAAGCGGACTACAAGACCATTGCCGCCTATTCGCCCTATGACAATGTGGCGCCACGCTCCTATCCGCCTATCCTTGCGGTTGCCGGCCTCACCGACCCGCGCGTCACTTATTGGGAGCCGGCGAAATGGGTGGCGCGGCTGCGCAAGCTCAAGCTGGACAACCATCCGGTCCTGTTCAAAATCAACATGGATGCCGGCCATGCCGGTGCATCAGGCCGATTTTCCCGGCTTGAGGAGATCGCCTTCACTTATGCTTTCGCGCTGAAAGTCACCGGCAAGGCATCGGCCGATCCGGCTTGACCATCGCATCCCTGTGCGATCAGCTTTCCGGCTGATTGCGCGGCGGATATCCGTTCGGATGCGGGGGAACTGCCTTCAGGTAAGCGGCGATTGCCTGGCGGTCTTCGGCGCTAAGCTTCGCCATGTTCTTTTGCACCTCGACCATCGAGCCTCCGACCGAATCGAAGTCCGGCGTGAAACCGGTTTCGAGATAGCCGGCGATGTCGGCCTCTGACCATGAGCCGATGCCACCCTCGCCCGAGGTAATGTTGGGGACGACGCCCTCCCCTTCGGCAGCGACCGCTCCCGCCAGCCACCGGCTTTCGTCGGTTCCGCCGATAAATCCGCGCGGACTGTGGCATTCGCCGCAATGGCCCGGCCCCTCGACCAGATACCGGCCGAGGCGCTCGGGCTCGGATGCCGCCTCACCGAGCGCGATCACAGGCGCGCTGTCGACATAGAGCAACTTCCACAGCCCGATGCCGCGACGAATATTGAACGGAAAGGACAGCTCGTGATCGGGCGCCTTCCCGGACACCGCCGGCAGCGTCTTCATGAAAGCGAAGAGATCGGCAACATCGGCAGGCTGCATCCGCGCATAGGAGGGGTAAGGAAACGCCGGATAATAGTGCCTCCCTGCAGGAGAAACCCCCTTTAGCACCGCATTGGCGAAATCCGCCTCGGACCAGCCGCCAATGCCGTCCTCAACGTCCTGCGAGATGTTAGGCGCAACGAAGACGCCGAACGACGTCTTCAATTCGACGCCGCCGACGAGTTCGAGTTGCGCAGCACCTTGCGATTTCGGCCGCGCGTGACAGGATGCGCAGCCGCCAGCCCAGAACATTCGCTCGCCCTTGACCGGATCGCCGGGGCCAAGCGCTGCCACCGCCTCGCCGTCGAGCCATGTCGGCGAGGTCAGCCCCCACAGGGCGGCTGCGCTTACGCCGCACAGCGCAATGGCTGCGAGGCTGAGTTTCCGGAACATGCTCATTGGCTGGGGTCGAGAATTTAGCTCTTCTTGATGCGGAAGGTCTCGTGGCAGCCGCCGCAATTGGCCGCAACCTTGCCGAATTCAACCTTGAGCGCCTCAAGGTCAGCGGGCGCTGCCACGACCGCCGCAGCGGCGTCGGCTCTGAACTTGTCGACCTTTGCCTGGAAGCCGGCCATGTCTTCCCAGATCTTCGGCGAAGCTTCCGTCTTGCCGCCGGTCTCGCTTCCCTTCGGGAACAATGCCGCGACATCGATCTTCTGCGCATCTTCGCTCAGCGTCTCCAGCGCATCAAGCGCGGCTGCGGCGTCAAAAGGCTTTTCGCCCTTGACCATGGGCGCGATCACGCCGACGGCCTTGCCGTTTGCCTTCATGATCGCCTTGCGGTCGGCAATCGGGTCGGCAAATGCGGCAGAGCCTGCTAACGCCAGGGCGGAGACAGCTAGTATGAGTTTTTTCATGAAATGACCTCCGGATTGCAATGATTTTGCCTGGCGCATTTCGCGTTGGACAAGGGGCCCCGAACCTCCGATCTCATAACGCATGGCGAACCAGGCAAGCGAACGGAAGATGGCCGAAAAACCGTTCATGTTCTCCTCACCATTGCGTGAGGAAGTCGTGATTCCAGCCTTGTAATAACATGCAAAAAACCCCGGACAAGCCGGGGTTTCGTTGATCGAGCTGGGCTCGCCGTGTGTCAGGCTTTCGCCTTCTCGTAGAGTTCGAGCACGTAGTCCCAGTTGATGAGATTGTCGACGAACGCCTCGAGATATTTCGGGCGAGCGTTGCGGTAGTCGATGTAGTACGAATGTTCCCACACATCGACGCCCAAAATCGGCGCGGCGCCATGCACGAGCGGGTTTTCACCGTTCGGCGTCTTCGAGATTGCCAGCTTGCCGTCCTTCACCGAAAGCCAGGCCCAGCCCGAGCCGAACTGCGTCGTACCGGCGGCAATGAAATCGGCTTTGAACTTGTCATAGCCGCCAAGATCGCTGTCGACCGCCTTTTGAAGCGCGCCGGGCAGCTTGTTGCCGCCGCCGCCCTTCTTCATCCACTTCCAGAAATGGACGTGATTGTAGTGCTGGGCCGCGTTGTTGAAGAGACCGGCGTTCTTGCCGAAGGACTGCTTCACCACTTCCTCGAGCGACAGCTTGTCCATACCGGCTTCGGCGGCGAGCTTGTTGCCGTTGTCGACATAGGCCTTGTGATGCTTGTCGTGGTGATATTCCAGCGTCTCCTTGGACATATAAGGCTGCAACGCCTCGTAATCGTAGGGCAAAGAAGGCAGTTCAAAGGCCATGGTCATACTCCTTGGGCTTGGGAAAAATCCGGCACATTCATACCGGACTGACATATGAAGGAATTGTTCACGAACAACCCCCGGAATCGTTATTCTGTTCCTTCTAAATCAACATGATAGGACTGGTCAGCCGGTTTGCCACCAAAGTCCGACGTTCAGGGAAATAAATTTTCAATCCTTTGGCGTCGAATGCGCCCACTCCCAATAGAGCTCACGCGCTTTCCGGGCAATCGGACCGGGCTGGATGTCGCGATCTTCCATCTTGATCACCGGCACCACCTTGGAGTGGTTGCCGGTGGAGAAGATTTCATCTGCCTCCCGGAAATCGCGCACCGTGAGCGTCCTTTCAACTGTGCGGAAGCCGTAATCGGCCAGCAGCGAGATCACGCGCGAGCGCGTGATCCCGGCAAGAAAGGTTCCGTTTGCGGTCGGCGTCATGACCTGGCCGTCCTTGACCAGGAAAACGTTCGACGAAGCGGTCTCGGCGACATTGCCCAGCATGTCCAGGACCAGCGCGTTATCGAAACCCCGCATCTTGGCCTCCAGTATCGCTCGGCCATTGTTTGGATAAAGGCATCCCGCCTTGGCGTTGGTCGGCATCGTCTCGATGGTCGGACGACGAAACGGCGAAACCGCGACCGAAAAGCCGCTCGGCGCGATCATCGGAGCCTCATAGAGGCAGAGACAGAAGCGTGTCGATGAGGGATCGGCTGGCACGCCCATGTAGCCGCCATGCTCGGCCCAATACATCGGCCGGATATATACTGCGGTGTTGCCGTCGAATTTCTTCAGCCCCTCCCAGGTCAGGCCGACGATTTCCTCCGGCGCCATGGTCGGCTTCAGGCCGAGCGAAATCGCCGACGCGTTGACGCGCTGCGAGTGCAAATCGAGATCGGGTGCGACACCTTCGAACCAGCGCGCGCCGTCGAATACGCTGGTGCCGAGCCACATGGCGTGGCTGCGCGGGCCGATCACTGCGACATTGCCTTCGTACCAGTCACCTTCGACATAGGTCCAGGTTTTGCTCTGAGCTGCCGTTGAAAGTGACATGGGTGGTGATCCGGATTGAATGAGACATGCCATCGAAGACGCTTTGCCTGCGCTCGTCAACCATTCCGGTCGGCGAATCGTTGATGCCAGCCCCCGCGCGCAATAAGGTGATGCGTCACTGTGGAAGAGGGGAATGATGCGCCACTCAGCCTACGTATTCGACGCTTACGGCACGCTCTTCGACGTGCATGCCGCCGTTCGGCGCCATGCCGGCGAGATCGGCCCGGACGGGCAGCTGCTTTCTGAGATCTGGCGGGCCAAACAGCTTGAATATTCATGGGTGCGCACGCTCATGGGCTCTTTCGCCGATTTCTGGCAGTTGACCGAGCAGGCGCTGGATTTCGCCTTCCGCAAGGTGCCGTCCGCCGACCCGAGGCTAAGGCAGGCGCTGCTCGATGCCTATTGGCAGCTCGACTGCTATCCGGAAGTGCCGACCGTGTTGAAGACACTGAAGGCCGATGGCGCCCGATTGGCGATCCTGTCCAACGGATCGACCGCCATGCTGGAAGCCGCCGTCAAGTCGGCCGCCCTCGATCAGGTCCTCGACGAAGTCTTCTCCGTGGACGCGGTCGGCCGTTTCAAATCGCATCCGTCGGTCTACGAAATGGTAACGACCGCCTGGCGGCTCTACCCTGAAGCGGTATCGTTTCAATCGTCGAATCGCTGGGATGTCGCCGGCGCGGCCCGATTCGGCTTCCACACGGTCTGGATCAATCGCGGAAACCAGCCGGACGAATATGGCGACCATCCACCAGATTTGATTCTGCCGTCACTGGAGGGTCTTCCCACCGCTTTCTGATCGATTTCGGCGTTGCCGAAATATCACAGCCGGCGCCTTGTCACAGGGCTGCCATTTTTTCTTCACCCTGAAGCCCGATTCGCAGTCGCCTATCGGCCCGCACTACCGGGAGGGAAACCATGCTGCGGCCGCGCTTCCAATTGGGATGCGCAAGCACGGCTGGAGCACACGGAATCCGCTAATGATCCCCTCTCAAATTGTTTGCGATTTTGCGGGGTTGTGAGCGACCGTTCACGAAATTTTGCGATGCCGTTAACTATCCTTTTCGGCATCGGAAACTAAAAGGGCAACATGACTACCACCTCTTCTCCCCTCCTCACCCGTCGCCGCTTCCTCGGAACCGCAGCCGTGGGCGCCGCATCGATTGCTGTATCGGCGTGCAGCACGGTTTCGCGTGGCAACTATATCGGAACGGCGCCGCAGCCGGTGGTCGACGTCGATCCGGCCTTCGGCAGCTATGCCATGATGTATGGCCCGATGTTCGATGAGGGCTATGAAATCCCCGGCGTGCCGTTCCAGAAGGTCGACAAACGGTTCTATCGGCAGATCGTGCAGGACCCGACGGGAGAACGGCCCGGAACGGTTGTGGTCGATACGTCGAATCACTTCCTTTATCTGGTAAGGGAAAACGGTCAGGCAATCCGCTATGGCGTTGGTCTCGGCCGCGCCGGCTTCGAGTGGTCCGGCCGTGCGGTGATCCAGTGGAAGCGCAAATGGCCGAAGTGGACGCCGCCTGCCGAGATGATCAAACGCGACCCGAAGCTGGAAAAATACAGCGCTGCCAATGGCGGCATGGAGCCAGGCCTGCTCAATCCGCTCGGCGCGCGTGCCCTCTACATCTTTCAGGGCGGCGAAGACACGCTCTACCGGGTGCATGGCTCGCCGGAGTGGTTCTCGATCGGCAAGTCGGTTTCATCGGGGTGCGTGCGCCTGATGAACCAGGACATCATAGATCTCTACGATCGCGTGCCCAACAAGACGCCGATTCTCGTTACCGGCGGCCTCGGCGTCGCCTGACGCCCTTCCATTTTATTGAAACGGACGCGCCCAGCATGGAGCGCATCTGTGAACTGGGCCTTGTGCGCCCTGTTTCGGCGCACAAGGGGATTGAGAATCAGAAGCCTTTCTTGAGGCTTCCCAAGATACCGCGCACCAGCGCACGGCCGACCTGCGATCCAACCGATCTCACCACCGACTTGATGGCCGCTTCCGCGACCGTCTGGCGGTTGGACGCGCGCGGGCGAGGTGCCGGCCGCGACCGCGTCGATCCGCGCCCCGACGAGCCCTGCGAATAGTCGTCGCCAAAATCAGGAAGGGTCCAGCGCGACCGGCCTGTTTCGCGGCTGTCATCCTGCTGCTGCGCCTGCTCTTCGGCTTGCTGCGCCTCCAACGCCTTCTTCTGCAACATTTCGAACGCCGATTCGCGATCGACCGTTTCGTCGTACTGACCGGCAACCGGGCTTTCGGCGATCAGTTTCTGGCGTTCCTGCGGGGTGATCGGACCGAGCCGCGATGCGGGCGGGCGAATCAGAGTGCGTTGCACCATGGAGGGCACTCCCTTGGCCTCCAGAGTGGAGACCAGCGCCTCGCCGGTGCCAAGCTGCGTGATTGTCTCGGCGCAGTTGAAATCCGGATTGGGCCGGAATGTATCGGCCGCCGTCTTCACCGCCTTCTGCTCGCGCGGCGTGTAGGCGCGCAACGCGTGCTGGACGCGATTGCCAAGCTGGGCAAGCACCGTTTCCGGCACATCGAGCGGATTCTGCGTCACGAAATAGACGCCGACGCCCTTCGAGCGGATCAGCCGCACCACCTGCTCGACGCGGTCCACCAGGGCCTTCGGCGCATCGTCGAAAAGCAGATGCGCCTCGTCGAAGAAGAACACCAGTCTCGGCCGGTCCGGATCCCCGACTTCCGGCAGCACTTCGAAAAGTTCCGACATCAGCCATAAAAGGAAGGTGGCGTAGAGCCGAGGGTTCATCATCAGCTTGTCGGCGGCAAGCACGTTGATCGCCCCGCGCCCGTCGCGTGTCGTGCGCATGATGTCGGGGATCTTCAAGGCCGGCTCGCCGAAGAAATTGTTGCCGCCCTGCTGCTCGAGCACCAGCAGCGAGCGCTGGATCGCGCCCACCGAAGGCTTGGTCACATTGCCGTAGCGGGCGCCGATCTCATCGGCTCGGCTGGCGATATTGGCGAGAAGCGCCTGCAAATCCTTCATGTCCAGAAGCAGCAGGCCCTCCTCGTCGGCAATGCGGAAGGCGATGTTCATCACACCCTCCTGCGCCTCCGTCAGATTCATCAGCCGCGAAAGCAGCAGCGGTCCCATTTCCGAGATCGTCGCCCTGATCGGATGCCCCTGTTCGCCGAACAGATCCCAGAAGATCACCGGAAATTCTTGGAACTCGTACGGCTCGAGCTTGATCGTCTCGGCGCGCGCCGTCAGGAAATCCTTCGCCTCGCCCATCATCGCGATGCCGGAGAGATCGCCTTTGATGTCGGCGCAGAACACGGGCACGCCGGCATTCGAAAAGCCTTCCGCAAGGATCTGGAGGGTCACCGTCTTGCCCGTCCCTGTCGCTCCCGTAACCAGCCCGTGCCGATTGCCGTATTTCAGGAGAAGTTCCTCGGGCTTCTGATAGCTGTCATCGGGCTTTCGGCTGGCTCCGATGAAAATAGAGTCTTCCTGCGCCATAGGTTCCGATCTCCGACTAGGATCAAAATTGAACGCCACGCGTCGCCGCGCTGACCAAGGTGTTCAAGGTATAGAGACGAGGTTACCGCGCCACAATGGCAATCGGCGAAAAGTCGGAGCCTCAGCCCGGCCTTATTGTCGTCTGCCTTACCATTGTTGCATTGCGATACGATACCGGTGCCTTTAAGTTCGACGCCACGCCTATGCCTGGCGAACGAGGGGAAGCTATGGACGCTCGAGCCATGTTCGGTGATGTGGAATTTCCGCCCGGCGATCGGAAGCGCTGGCTGGCTTTGGCTGAAAAGGCCCTTGCCGGAGTCTCTTTCGACGAAGCGCTGGTATCACGCACCGACGACGGCATCCGCATCGAACCGCTTTACGAGCGCGTCGCCACGGATGAATTCCTGCCTCGCCGCAATCCGCGCGCGCCTTGGACCATCGTCCAACGCATAGACGACCCCAATCCCAAGAGGGCCAACACGCAGGCGCTCGTGGACATAGAACAAGGCGCCACAGGCATAGCGCTCGTGTTTGAAGGCGCGCCTAACGCATTCGGCTACGGCCTGCCGGGCACGGCTGAAGCGCTCGAAACGGTGCTGGACGACATCCTCCTCAGTCGCACCTATGTTCGCATCGACGTGCATCCGGCCAGCCGCGCCATGGCCGACTGGCTGGTGAATATCCTCACCAGACGCCGCGCCGATCCGTCCAAGCTCCATCTTTCCTTCGGCATCGATCCCGCCGCAACTTTCGCCGGCACCGGCCGCTTGCGCATGTCGATCGAAGCCCTGCAGGCATCCATGCCGCAGTCGCTCGCTCATTTCTTCGCGCTCGGCGTTCCGGGCGTGCTGCTGGAGGCCGACGGTCGCGTGCTGCACAACGCAGGAGCGACGGAGGCGCAGGAACTTGGCGTGATGCTGGCTTCGGCGGTCGCGCATTTGCGCCTGTTCGAGGAGGCAAGACAGGCGCTGGTCTATGCCGCGCCACATATCGGCTTCTGCCTCAGCGTCGATCAGGACCAGTTCCTTTCGATGGCCAAGATCAGGGCGCTGCGCAAACTTTGGGCGCGCGTCCAGCAGGCCTGCTCGGTTTCACCTTCGAGCGCCACCATTCACGCGGAAACCTCGTACCGGATGATGACGGTCCGCGACCCGGAGACGAATATTCTGCGCTCCACGCTCGCCGGCTTCGCCGCCGTCGCGGGCGGCGCCGACTCCTTATCAATCCTGCCGCACACCATCGCCCATGGATTGCCGGATGCCTTCGCTCGCCGCATCGCCCGCAACACGCAATTGATCATGTCCGACGAAAGCCACCTCGATTTCGTCAGCGATCCAGCTTCCGGCTCAGGCGGGGTCGAGGCACTCACGGCGGCGCTCTGCGATGCGGCATGGAAGGAGTTCCAGGCGATCGAAGCCGAAGGCGGCATATTGCGCAGCCTGAGCCAGGGCCATATCCAGCGGCGCGTGGCCGAGGCCCGCAACGCCCGCGTCGCGGAATATCGCGATGGCAAGCGGTCTTTGGTCGGTACCACGGTCTATCCGGTGAAGTCGGAGCGTCCGGTAAAGGTGCTGGAAGCTGAGCGCCGGCCGGTGCCCAGCGATGGTGTGGTTTTCTGCGAACCTTTGCCGGCGACGCGGATCGACGAGCTGATCGGAGCCGCTGAATGATTCCTGATTTTTCAAAGATCGGCTGGAGCGAGCCGCTCTCCGAATGCGAACGCGAAAGTGCGGAAATCTGGCAGACGCCGGAAGGCATTCCCGTAAAACGGCGTTACGGTCAGCATGACCTTGCCGATCTACCCTATCTCGACACCTATCCCGGTATCGCGCCCTTCATCCGTGGTCCCTATCCGACCATGTATGTCCAGCAGCCCTGGACCATCCGCCAATATGCCGGCTTTTCCACCGCCGAGGAATCCAACGCCTTCTACCGGCGCAACCTCGCCGCCGGGCAGAAGGGCCTGTCGGTCGCCTTCGACCTCGCCACCCACCGCGGCTATGACAGCGACCATCCGCGCGTTGCCGGAGATGTCGGCATGGCCGGCGTGGCGATCGATTCGATCCTCGACATGCGCCAGCTTTTCGACGGCATCCCCCTCGACCAGATGACCGTTTCCATGACCATGAACGGCGCAGTCCTGCCGATCATGGCTCTCTATATAGTCGCGGCCGAGGAGCAAGGCGTCGCGCTAAAGGATCTGGCCGGAACCATTCAGAACGACATTCTGAAGGAGTTCATGGTCCGCAATACCTATATCTATCCGCCGAAACCCTCAATGCGGATCATTTCGGACATTTTTACCTACACTTCGCGCCATATGCCGAAGTTCAATTCGATCTCCATCTCCGGCTACCACATGCAGGAGGCCGGGGCGACCGCCGATCTGGAACTGGCCTACACCATCGCCGATGGCATCGAATATGCCCGTGCCGGTGTCGCTGCCGGGCTCGATATCGACAAGTTCGCTCCCCGCCTGTCATTTTTCTGGGCGATCGGCATGAATTTCTTCATGGAAGTCGCCAAAATGCGGGCGGCTCGCCTGCTCTGGGCAGGGCTGATGCAGAAGAATTTCGCGCCGAAGAACCCGCGTTCCCTGTCGCTTCGCACCCACAGCCAGACCTCCGGCTGGTCGCTGACGGCGCAGGATCCCTATAACAACATCATGCGCACGATGATCGAGGCTATGGCCGCCACGCAAGGCCACACCCAATCTCTGCACACCAATTCCTTCGACGAGGCGCTGGCGCTGCCGACCGATCATTCGGCGCGGATCGCCCGCAATACGCAACTCATTCTCCAGATGGAATCCGGCACGACGCGCATAATCGATCCGTGGGGCGGGTCGGCCTATGTCGAGCGCCTGACGCATGATCTGGCAGGCCGCGCGCTGAAGCACATAGAAGAGGTGGAGCGCCTCGGCGGCATGGCAGCCGCGACGGAAAAGGGCATTCCCAAGCTGCGGATCGAGGAAGCGGCCGCACGCACGCAGGCGCGTATCGATTCCGGCCAGCAGACGCTCATCGGGGTCAACGCCTTTCAGCCAAAGGAACATGTCGAAGTCGATGTTCTGAAGATCGACAATGCCGAGGTACGCGCCCGCCAGCTCGCCAAACTGCAGCAGCTGAAGGGCACGCGCGACGTTGCCGCCGCAGAAAGCGCACTCGCCGCGCTGACGCAAGCTGCCCATTCAGGCGACAATCTGCTGGAATTCGCCATTCGTGCGGCGCGCGCGAATGCAACTGTGGGCGAAATTTCACTGGCGCTCGAAAATGCCTTCGGCCGCCATGTAGCGACGGTGCAGACGCTCTCCGGCGTCTACCGCAGCGAAATCGGCGAAAACGCGGTTGCCGACCGCGTTCAGGCAAAGATCGAAGCCTTCGAAAAGAAATCCGGCTCCAAACCGCGCATCCTTGTCGCCAAAATGGGACAGGACGGCCACGACCGCGGCCAGAAGGTGATCGCCTCCGCCTTCGCCGATCTCGGCTTTGACGTGACTGTCGGCGCCATGTTCCAGACGCCGGAAGAAATCGCAAAGGTCGCTGCGGAACATGACGTTCATATCATCGGCGCATCCTCACTGACTGCCGGCCACCTGACGCTCATTCCGGAGTTGCGTGACGCGTTGAACAAGTTCGGGCGCCAGGACACGATGATCGTGGCCGGCGGCGTCATTCCTCCGCAGGACTATGAAGCGGTGCGCAAGGCGGGGGCCTCGGAAATCTTCCCGCCGGGTACCGTTATTCCGGAGGCCGCGGAGAAGCTCATGGACGCACTGCTGGCGAAATAGTCGGCCTTGTGGATCTACCCAATCGATGTTATATCCATTGTTATAACTCGATGGAGCAAAGCCATGAACGTCACTGTTCGCAAGATCGGAAATTCGGAAGGCGTGATCCTGCCGAAGGAAGTGCTTCACCGGCATAATCTCCGTGCAGGTGACACGCTGGCGCTCATTGAAGACGGCGAGGAATTGCGTCTGCGGCGCTCCGAGGATGATCCGGAAGAGTTCGAGCGCAAGATGAAAATTGCGCGCGAGCGGATGAAAAAATATGAGGTAGCTTATCGCGCGCTGGCGAAATGACCGATTTTCATTCGCGGGGCTTCATTGAAGCGCTTCACGCAGAACAATTACGGCTTCACGGTGGGGCGCCAGGCATTCGTGACGAAGGTCTGTTGGAATCGGCGCTTGCCCGGCCTTTGCAAAAAGAGGCCTATGGTGAGCCCGATCTCCACGACCTCGCCGCCGCCTATCTGTTTGGCATAGTGAAGAATCGTCCGTTTGTGGACGGCAACAAACGGACCGGATTGGCCGCAACGGACCTGTTTCTTTATTTCAACGGCCTAAGTTTGGAAGCAGAACAGGAGGATCTTATCCAGTTCCTGACCATGGTCGCAGCCGGCGAGATCGATGAAGCGGGTGCGACAGCCTTCTTTCGTGATCATACCGAACCGGTCCAGAATTGAGCGATTATCAGCCGCCGGCATCCATCGCGATGATTTCCCATTCGCGGCCGTTCACGACCGCGATGTCGCCGACCGATTTGCCGAACAGCGCAACGGCCATCGGCGAAACATGAGAAATCATGCCTTTGGATGCATCGGCCTCGTCTTCCCCGACGATCTTCCAGCTCTTTTGTTGACCGTCTTCGTCTTCGATGGTCACCGTCATGCCAAAACGAACGACGGTGCTTCCCGGTTCGGGAACGGACACCTCCGCTGTTTCGCGGCGCGACGTCCAATAGCGCAGGTCGCGTGAAAGCAGCGCGATGCGTTCGCGGTTCCCCTCCCGTTCGGTTGCCGCCAGTTCTTCGCGCAGGCTGGCCAGTTCCGCCTCGATCGTCGCGAAGCCTTCCGGCGTCACGAGATTGCGATGCTGGCTGACCGGCCGCTCGCCAATGTCGGCGAGTGCGTTGTCGTTGTCGTCTTCGCGTGTGAATGCCCTGCTCATCAGGTCAACTTAGGTGCTGGCTCAACCACCGGCAAGGCATCCGAAATGACGAGCTCGCACCAAATTCTCGATCGTGAGCTCCGCAGCGGCTCAGGCCAGCGCCTCTGCGGGGCGCAGGCTACCCACCTTGATGCCGTTCCAGTTGGAAAGAACCGGATTTGCCATTTGACGCAGCGTATCGGCGAGCGTCTCATCTTCGGCCAGCAACTTCGCCAAGACGGCAGCCACCATCACTTCGGCGGCCCGCGCCGTCCCATCGTCGCATTTCAAGGCGATGCCAACACCAAGTTCGGGCAAGGCCCCGCAGAAGACACCTTCCGCGCCAACCTTTACGAAAATCCGTCCCGGCGCACTTCCCATCAGCCGCGTATCGGCCCTACTGGTTCCCGCCACATAGAACGGCTCGGCCATGCAAGCGTCCATCAGCCGCTTTGCCGCCGCCGCGCGTACCGGCTCCAGCCCGATTCCGGTCGCCATACGAGCAAAACCATGCGCGACATTTTTCAGCGGAACGGCATAGGTGGGGATAGAGCATCCGTCGGTGCCGCGGTTGCCGGCATCGTGACGGGCGCCGGTCACACCCTCCAGCGCCTCGCAAACCATTTTCTGAAAGGCATGATCGGCTTTCACATAGCCATGCCGGTCGATGCCTGAATGGCAGCAGGCACACAGGAAACCGGCGTGCTTTCCCGAACAGTTGTTGTGGAGTGCACTGGGCGATCCGCCGGTGCGCGCCAACGCCACCGTCGCCTTCTGATAGGAGGGCCAGTGCGCCCCACATTCAAGCGCGGCCTCGTCCAACCCGGACTTCGCCAGCATGGCGCTCGCAAGTTCGGCATGCGCCGGCTCGCCATTGTGCGAAGCGCAGGCCAATGCCAGTTCCTTGTCGCCAAAATCATAAGCATCGGCCGCACCGGTTTCCACCAGCGGCAATGCCTGGATCGCCTTCACGGCAGAGCGTGGAAACACCGGGCGGTCTATGTCGCCGATCTGAAGCAGCACCTTGTCATCGGCGTCCACTACAGCCACGCAGCCGCGATGTACGCTCTCCACAAGTTCACCACGCAGGACCTCAACGAGAACCGGATCGGTCATCCCTCACCTGATCCGGTCGAGGATCGAGACATAGTTCGCCACGGCGGCTCCCCCCATGTTGAAGATGCCGCCGAGCTTTGCGCCGGGCACCTGAATGCCGCCTGCCTCGCCGGTCAGTTGCATGGAGGTCAGCACATGCATTGAAACGCCGGTCGCGCCGATCGGATGCCCCTTGGCCTTCAACCCGCCGGAGGGATTGACGGGAAGGCGCCCATCCCTTGCCGTCTCGCCGCTCAGCGCGAGCTTCGCGCCCTCACCGCGCTTGGCCAATCCCATTGCTTCATATTCGATCAGTTCCGCGATGGTGAAGCAGTCATGCGTCTCGACGAAGGAAAGATCGTCAAGCGTAACGCCCGCCGCCTTCAGCGCACGTGCCCAGGCCTCCTCGCAGCCTTCGAACAGCAGAATGTCGCGCTTCGACATCGGCAGGAAATCCTGCATATGCTCGTTCGCCCGGAACGCAACGGCTCGACGCATCGCCAAGGCGTTGGAACTGTCGGTCAGCACCAGCGCCGCCGCGCCATCTGAAACCAGCGAGCAATCGGTGCGTTTCAGCGGGCCTGCAACGAACGGATTCTTCTCGCTTTCGTGCCGGCAAAACTCGTAGCCCAAATCCTTTCGGATCTGCGCATACGGGTTATCAACGCCGTTCTTGTGGTTCTTTGCCGCGATCATCGCCAACGCATCCGACTGGTCGCCATAACGCTGGAAATAGGCTTGGGCGATCTTGCCGAACACGCCTGCAAACCCCGCCGGCGTTTCTCCATCTTCGGGCAGATACGACGCCTTGAGCAGGTTTTTACCGATTTCCGGCGCGGGCGTCGTCGTCATCTGCTCGGCTCCGACCACCAGCACCGTACGCGCGGCTTTGGCGTCGATCGCGCGAATGCCCTGGCGCACCGCTGCCGATCCGGTCGCGCAAGCGTTTTCAACGCGCGTCGAGGGTTTGAAGCGCAGGCGGTCGTCTGCCTGCAGCACGAGGCTCGCGGTAAAATCCTGCGGCGAAAATCCCGCATTGAAATGCCCGAGCACGATTTCATCGACATCCTCGGGCCCAATGCCGGCATGGTCGAGCGCCTCGGCGGCCACCTTGGTGATCAGGCCTTCGAGCGTCTCACCTTCAAGCTTGCCGAAGCGTGAATGCGCCCATCCGACGATACATGCAGTCATGGAAGCCTCCTTACGGCGCGGCGCATTGTTGAACTTACGCGATCAGGAGCCGCATCGTGCGCCATTTGCGGCATGAATCCAATTCGCCAATTTCGTTCAATGATGAACTTTTTGTGCGGCCGGGTAAAGGCTGGTGCGACAAGGACGATTTTTATTGATTGATCCGTCAATAAAAAATAAGCTCGCCGCGAAGGAGAAGTGCCGTTGCCTAAAGTTGGAATGGAGCCCATACGTCGCAAGGCGCTCATCGATGCTGCGATCTCGGCAATCGGCGAACGTGGTTCGCTCGACGTCACCATGTCGGAAATCGCCGGTCGCGCCGGCGTTTCGTCTGCACTTGCGCATCATTATTTCGGCGCCAAGGAGGAGTTGCTGCAGGCGACGATGCGGCATCTGCTCACCGAACTCGACGCTGATGCGCGGGCAGAACTTCGGGCGGCACGGAGTCCGCGTGAGCGTGTTCTTGCTGTCATTGCGGTGAACTTTTCCGACAAGCAGTTCCGGCCCGAAACGATTGCAGCCTGGCTTACCTTTTATGTTGCCGCCCAGAATTCACCGTCATTGCGGCGGCTGCTGCGCATCTATGCGCGCCGGCTCCACTCGAACCTGATGAGCGGGCTGGCCGGCCTGATGTCCCGCGACGAGGCGGAACGTGCGGCCGAGGCGATCGCCGCGCTTATCGACGGCCTTTACATCCGCCGCGCGCTTCGCGACGGCACACCGAATGCGGCAAGCGCCATATCGCTCGCCGAGGATTATCTCAACGCCAAGCTCCTCCAGAACAAGTGACAATCATGAGCGGCCAACCGAACATATTGATCATCATGGTCGACCAGTTGAACGGAACCCTGTTTCCGGACGGGCCGGCTGATTTCCTGCACGCACCGCACTTGAAGGCATTGGCCGCGCGCTCCGCCCGGTTCAGAAACAATTACACCGCCTCGCCGCTTTGCGCGCCGGGGCGCGCCTCTTTCATGAGCGGCCAGCTTCCGTCGCGCACAGCAGTCTACGACAATGCCGCCGAGTTCGCCTCGTCGATCCCGACCTATGCGCATCATCTGCGCGCCGCGGGCTACCAGACCTGCCTTTCCGGCAAGATGCACTTCGTCGGACCCGACCAGTTGCACGGCTTCGAGGAGCGGCTGACGACCGACATCTATCCGGCCGATTTCGGCTGGACGCCAGACTATCGCAAACCCGGCGAGCGCATCGACTGGTGGTATCACAACCTTGGTTCGGTCACGGGCGCCGGGGTGGCCGAGATCACCAATCAGATGGAATATGACGACGAGGTCGCCTTCCATGCCACGCAGAAACTCTACGAATATGCCCGCAGCTCGGACGATCCGTCCCGCCGCCCATGGTGCCTGACCGTTTCCTTCACGCATCCACACGATCCCTATGTCGCGCGCCGCAAATATTGGGACCTCTACGAGAACTGCCCTGCCCTGGAGCCGGAAACCGGCTTCATTGCGCAAGACAGCCAGGACCCCCATTCGCAGCGGCTCTATCTCGCCAGCGACTATGACAACTTCGAGATCACGCCCGAGCAGGTGCGGCGGTCCCGTCGGGCGTATTTCGCCAATATTTCATATCTCGACGATCATGTCGGCGAGCTGGTCTCGGTGCTCGAGCGCACGCGCATGCTCGACGACACGATCATCCTGTTCTGCTCCGACCATGGCGACATGCTGGGTGAGCGCGGCCTGTGGTTCAAAATGAGCTTCTTCGAGGGCTCGGCGCGCGTGCCGCTGATGATCGCCGGCAAAGGTTTCACACCCCGCCGCATCGACGCGCCGGTCTCCAATCTCGATGTCTGCCCGACGCTCTGCGATCTCGCCGGCATCGACATCGGCGCGATCCTGCCATGGACCGATGGCCAATCGCTGCTGCCGCTCATGGCGGGCAAGCCGCGCACCGCGCCGGTGTTCATGGAATATGCCGCCGAGGGCTCCTATGCCCCGCTCGTCGGCATCCGCGAGGGTCGGTACAAATTCGTTCATTGCGAGATCGACCCGCCGCAACTCTTTGATCTTGAATCGGATCCGAGAGAACTGACCAACCTGGCCGCCGATCCGGCAAACGCCGATCTGGTCAGTGATTTCATGGCCAAGGTCCGGGCACATTGGGACATGGAAACGTTCGACGCCGCCGTGCGCCAGAGCCAGGCGCGACGCTGGGTGATCTATCCGGCGCTCAGGAACGGCTCCTATTACCCATGGGAGTTCCAGCCACTGCAAAAAGCGTCCGAGCGCTACATGCGCAACCACATGGATCTGAACGTGCTTGAGGAACAGAAGCGCTTTCCGAGAGGAGAATAAGATGATCACAGTATGGGGCAGGACAACGTCGTCCAACGTGCAGACCGTCATGTGGGCCATAGAAGAGCTCGGGCTCGAGCATGAGCGCATCGACGCCGGCGGCGCCTTCGGCGGGCTCGATACGCCCGAATTCGGCGCGATGAACCCCAACAGGCTGGTGCCGGTGTTGCGCGACGACGGCGAATACCTTTGGGAGAGCGCCTCGATCGTGCGCTATCTCGGTGCGCGCTACGGCACGCCCGCCTTCTGGCCGGGCGATCCGCTTCGCCGCGCCACGCTCGACAAATGGGGCGACTGGACCAAGACCACCTTCGTGCCCGCTCTCATAGGCGGCGTTTTCTGGCCGATCATCGGCAAGCGGCCCGAAGAGCGGGACCAGGCCGCCATAGACCGCGGCGCCGAGGCGCTGAAGCGGCTTGCGCTCATTCTCGATGCGCGCATGGCGCAGGGCGACTATCTCGGCGGTGCGGAACTCACCTTCGCCGACGTCATCGTCGGTACATTGCTCTACCGCTACTTCACGCTTGAGATCGAACGGGCCGAGACGCCACACCTTGCCGCCTACTACCAGCGGCTGACGCAACGACCGGCTTACGCCCAGCATGTCATGATCTCCTACGATGGCCTGAGAGCGAAATGACGGCGAGCCTCGAAGCAGATTTCGTCATTGTCGGCTCCGGCTCCGCCGGTTCGGCCATGGCCTACCGTCTTTCGGAAGACGGCAAGCACTCGGTCATCGTCATCGAGTATGGCGGCAGCGACTTCGGCCCTCTGATCCAGATGCCGTCGGCGCTGTCGATCCCGATGAATATGAGCCGCTACGACTGGGGCTTTTCCAGCGAGCCGGAATCTCACCTCGGCGGACGGGTGCTCGCCACCCCGCGCGGCAAGGTGCTGGGAGGCTCATCCTCCATCAACGGCATGGTCTATGTTCGCGGCCACGCCCGCGATTTCGACCACTGGGCCGAGGAAGGCGCCAGCGGCTGGAGCTATGCCGACGTGCTGCCTTACTTCAAGCGGATGGAGCACTCCCATGGCGGCGAGGAAGGCTGGCGCGGCACCAGCGGGCCGCTGCACATTCAGCGCGGCGCCGGTCTCAATCCGCTCTATGCGGCTTTCGCCGATGCGGGAAGTCAGGCCGGCTTTGAGCTGACAGACGACTATAACGGCTCGAAGCAGGAAGGTTTCGGCCCGATGGAGCAGACGATCCATCTGGGGCGCCGGTGGTCGGCGGCCAACGCCTATCTGCGTCCTGCCCTGAAACGGAAGAATGTTCGTCTCGTCAATGGCTTGGCGCGGCGTATCGTCATCGAGAATCAACGCGCCATCGGCGTGGAGATCGAAACCCGCAAACAGATCCAGGTGGTCAAGGCGCGCCGCGAAGTGATCGTCGCCGCCTCCTCCATCAACTCGCCGAAGCTTCTGATGCTCTCGGGCATCGGACCGGCCGCGCATTTGAAGCAGCATGGCATCGAAGTAGTAGCCGACCGGCCCGGCGTCGGACAAAATCTGCAAGACCACATGGAGCTCTATATCCAGCAGGAGGCGACGCAGCCGATCACGCTCTACTCGGTGCTCAATCCCTTCTCCAAGGCGCTCATCGGCGCGCGCTGGCTGCTGTTGAAATCCGGTCTCGGCGCCACCAATCATTTCGAGGCCGCCGCTTTCGTGCGTTCGAAACCCGGCGTGGATTATCCCGATATCCAATATCATTTCCTGCCGGCCGCAATCCGCTATGACGGCAAGTCGGCGGCCAAATCGCACGGTTTTCAGGCGCATGTCGGGCCGATGCGCTCCAAGTCGCGCGGCGCGGTCACGCTGCGCTCGGGCGACCCCTGGGCGAAGCCCGAAATCCGTTTCAACTATATGTCGCACCCGGACGACTGGGCCGATTTCCGCCACTGCATTCGTCTCACCCGCGAAATCTTCGGCCAGGCCGCTTTCGATCCCTATCGCGGCAAGGAGCTCTCACCGGGCAGCCACCTCCAGACAGACCACGAGCTTGACGATTTCATCCGAGAGCATGCCGAGAGCGCCTATCATCCCTGCGGCACCTGCCGGATGGGTCGCGCCGACGATCCGCGAAGCGTCGTCGATCCGCAATGCCGCGTCATTGGCGTCGAAGGCTTGCGCGTCGCGGACTCATCGATCTTCCCGCGCATCACCAACGGCAATCTCAACGGTCCTTCCATCATGACCGGGGAGAAGGCATCGGACCATATTCTTGGCCGTACGCCGCTGGCGCCCTCCAATCAGGAGCCGTGGATCAATCCACGCTGGCAAGTTTCGGATCGTTAAAGCGGCTTCGACAATGAGCCGGAGAACGGCTCCAATTCGTTGTTTTTACGCGGGTCCTAATGGAAATCGGCTCCCGCTTTTCCAGGAATCACCTTAGCAGCCATTGCGCGGCCGAAACCCAACCGCCATGCTGAAGCAAACATTGGAGACGACCATGCGCGCACAGCCGAAAGCCTCGCACTACATCAATGGCCGCTTTGTCGACGACGAGCGCGGCGCGGCGCTGCCCGTCATTTATCCGGCGACCGGCGAAACCATCGCGACGCTGCATTCGGCGACACCCAATATCGTGGAACTCGCCATCGAGGCGGCGCGTGCGGCCCAAGGCGCATGGGCGCGATTGAAGCCGGTGGAGCGCGGCCGTATCCTGCGGCGCGCCGCCGACATCCTGCGCGCCCGTAACGAGGAACTCGCGCGGCTGGAGACGCTGGACACCGGCAAGGCAATCCAGGAAACGCTGGTCGCAGATCCGGCCTCGGCTGCCGATGCGCTGGAATATTTCGGCGGCGCGGTCGCAAGCTACAATGGCGACTATGTCGATTTCGGTGGCTCCTTCGCCTATACGCGGCGCGAGCCGCTTGGCGTTTGCGTCGGTATCGGCGCCTGGAACTATCCGATCCAGGGGGCTGCCTGGAAATCGGCGCCGGCGCTGGCGATGGGCAATGCCATGGTGTTCAAGCCCTCAGAAAATACGCCCTTGTCGGCACTGGCGCTCGCGGAAATCTACACCGAGGCCGGGCTTCCCGACGGGCTTTTCAACGTCGTCCAGGGCTATGGCGATGTCGGCGCCGCACTCACCTCGCATGAGGTGGTGGCGAAAGTATCCGTTACCGGCTCGGTGCCGACCGGCAAGAAAGTCATGGCGCTCGCCGGCTCGCTGATGAAACATGCGACGATGGAGCTTGGCGGCAAGTCGCCTCTCATCATTTTCGACGATGCCGATATCGAGAACGCCGTGGGCGGCGCACTCCTGGCCAATTTCTATTCGACCGGCCAGGTTTGCTCCAACGGCACGCGCGTTTTCGTTCAAAAAGGCATTCAGGACCGTTTCCTCGACAGGCTTACGGCGCGTACCAAGGCGATCCGCATCGGCGATCCGCTCGATCCCGAAACGCAGATGGGACCGCTCGTCAACAAGGCCCAACAAGACAAGGTCATATCCTATGTCGGCATCGGCAGGGAGGAAGGCGCAACGCTTCACTATGGCGGTGGCATTCCGGCGCTGCAGGGCTTCGAAGGCGGTTTCTTCGTCGAGCCGACAATCTTCACCGGCGTGAAGGATGAAATGCGCATCGCCCGCGAGGAGATATTCGGGCCGGTGATGAGCGTGCTTTCCTTCGCCGAGGAGGACGAGGTGGTCGAGCGCGCCAACGCCACCGAATTCGGCCTCTCGGCCGGCGTTTTCACACGCGACCTGCCGCGTGCGCATCGCGTCATTGCCGAGCTCCAGGCCGGTAGCTGCTGGATCAACAACTACAATCTGGCGCCGGTGGAGATCCCGTTCGGCGGGTTCAAGCAGTCCGGCATCGGGCGGGAGAACGCGTTGGTGGCACTCGACCACTATTCCCAGATCAAATCCGTCTATGTCGAGACCGGCGACGTCGACAGTCCGTATTGACAGGGCTCGCAGCTTGAATCAGCCGCGAGCCGTAATGCGCTGATCCCGCTGCTATTTTGCGGAAACCGGTTCGGGACTGGCGGTGCTGTCCAGATACTGCGTCAACGCGCTGACCAGATGATAGAAGATGCTGGCCGGCACCTCGCTTGCAACCGAGCGGCCCCGCTCGTCAATCTGGTCGATCCACAAGCCAAGCGGCGCGGGGTCGATATGCCAGCGGAAAAGCCGGCCCACGCGCGCCTCGATCTCCGGCTTGAGGTCCGGGCCTGCGCAGCCGTCGAGCCCGATCGCCGCCTTGATCGCTTCGGTCTGCGGCCAGCTACGCGACACGCGATCGAGCGGCAGTCCCTGCCGCGACACCGCGCCATAGGCAAGGCCCGTCGCCCGGTTGAGCCCGTTGGCGATGGCCGAGGCATAGAGTTTCCTTGCGTAAGCCGTCAGGTCCTTCTGCCCGCTCCGGGCAGCGAAATCGACGAGCAGCGAGGCCCATTCGAAGTGGTGGCCGGGTTCGCTCCAGTCGCCTTTCTGGCCCTCGGCCGGCCGCCAGTCGTCATCGAAATGTTCGCCGATCGTCCAGCTTTCGGCATCGAAGAAATGGCTGCGGAACAGATCGATGATGCGGGCCGCGCGCTTCAGATGGCTGCGGTCGCCAGTTGCCTTGTGCCAGGCGAGAAACGCTTCCAGCAGATGCATATGCGGATTGGAATGGCGCGTGCCCTCGCCTGCCGGCGTCTCCAAAAATCCAGTCAAACGAGTGTCTTCGAGATGCGCGTCGAGAAAGGCGAAGGTTTCCGCACCAAGACGCAGGGCATCGGCGTTGCCGCACATATGCGCATTGGCCAAGGCCAGCAGCACGCAGGAATGGTCGTACGCGTCCTCGATCGGATCGGCGACGCTGCCGTCGACGTTCAGCGTGCGCACCCAACCGCCGCGGTCGGTTCGGCCCTTGCCATCCATGAAGGCGAGGCCGTGGGCGATCAGTGCGTCGGCCGGACCATCCCAACCGCGTTGCTTGGCAACCGCAAAGGCATAGACTTGCCTTGCCATGGTGCGCATGCGCTTCGGCTTCATGCGCGCTGCCCCGTCGAAGCCCAGCGCTTCGAAAAAGCCGCCATAGCGCTGGTCCACGCCCGCCGTCGACCAAAGCGGCAGGGTTTCCTCGAAAAGCCAGTGGTGAACGCGCTGCCGCCAGGCGCCGCTGACCAGCACCTTGTCATGCGAGGGCGTGAACTTCGTTTCCAATCGCCCGCTCTTTTCAAGCTGCTCGACGATTTTCTTGACGTTCTGGCTGTGGCTGACTGGAGCGACAAAAGTGGCATCGGGCGTGGCGACGATCGCCACATCCTTCAGACCGATCGCCGAGAGCAGGCGCCCTTCGCTGCGGATATAAGAGTTCTCGCAATCGATCGCGACGACATCGCCGATGACGACATTTCCATGACCGTCGGATGGGCTGACGTCGAGCAGCGACTGCCATGATCCCAGATCGTTCCAGCGGAAAGTCGCCGGGACCATGGCGATATTTTCGATTCGCTCGGCAATTGCGTAGTCGATCGAAATGGAGGGAATCGTCTCGTAAAGTTCGAACGGCATGTAGAGACCCGACAGGTCGCTCGTCGCCGCCTTGAACGCGCGCTCCGCCGCCTCCCATATCTGCGGCTGGAACTGCTTGAACGCTTCGCGCATGGTGCTGGCGCGGAACAGGAAAATGCCGCAGTTCCAAAAGAAATTCCCCGCCTCAAGATAGGCCTTGGCCGTTTCGAGATCCGGCTTTTCCACGAATCGCACCACATCCAGAACGGACGCCGGCTCGGTTGAGACCTCGATATAGCCGTAACCGGTCTCCGGCTGGGTCGGCTTGATGCCAAAGACGACAAGTCGCCCGTCGCCCGCGGCAGGAACACCCTTTTCGATCGTTTCCCAGAATTGCAGATCGGTGGAGATTTCGTGGTCGGACGGCACGACCAGCACGATGCCGTCTCCATAGGTTGCCAGTGTCTGCAGCGTGGCGGTCGCAACGGCCGCCGCGGTGTTTCGCCCCGTAGGTTCGAAGATTGCCCCGCCACCGGCAAGGTCGATTGCACCGATGTCGGCGTTGACACGTGCGGCATGCCGCTCCGAGGCGATCACGAATACTGGCGTTTCGCCATTTGGGCGCGCCCGCAGCCGCCGCAGGGTCTTCACCAGCATGGACCCGTCCCCGGAGAGATCATGGAACTGCTTGGGATTATCCTCGCGCGACAGAGGCCAAAGGCGTGATCCCACGCCGCCGCTCATCACGAAACTGATTATCCGGTCCGTCATCTCCGCCTCGCCCCCGCGCATTCCAGTCTATGTGGCCAGTCCTGGCCGATGCCTGATCAATTTGGAACAGCCAACGGTTCGCGAAACCGCGCGCCCGGCAACCGATCCTGTCATATGCCATCGTCGAGCCGAAAAACCGCCCCTGCTTTTCGGACCGATGCTTAGCAAATTCCATCGCGGCAGCAACGGATTGCCACCGAACCAAGCCTTACAGACATTCTTCAGATTGCGAAACACCGGAGCTCGGTCATAACTTCACCGAAATACGACATTTGCCGCCAAACTCTTTTCATTGGGTGCTTGCGGGAATTTTTTACGGCAGCTATAAGCCGCGCGTCTGGTCACGGAGTGTAGCGCAGTCTGGTAGCGCACGTCGTTCGGGACGACGGGGTCGCAGGTTCAAATCCTGCCACTCCGACCAGTAAAATCAACAGCTTCGACTTCCCGGCCTAGCGCTGCCGCACGCACGCTAGCTGCGTACCCTTGACATCCATCCGTCAACGCTCCCAGCTTCGTTGCCTTACTCATAAAGGCCCGCGCCTCTTGAGGGACTACGCGCTATTCTCCAAAAATCTCAGACGGCGCCGTTCTGCTCTTTGCGGCGTCGTATCCTGCGGCGCAGCCAAACATAACCACCTGCAACAACCAGGATCGGCAGCCCTGCCCCGACGACGGGGCCAGGCACTGCCAGATTTTTAGACCCGCCATTGCTGCGGCCGATGGAGGTAGATGCCCCTACTCCCCCGGCATTGACCGACAATGATATCGAACCACCCTTACCCCAGCCAAGCCCCGGTGTGTTCCCCCGATCCGGCGGCTTCGCCGCACTGATCGAAGACAGCGAGAATAAACAGACGGCGCTGGCGCAAAGCAATAGCTTCATGTTTGGCATCGCATTGCTCCTTGTTCATGTGTCATTGTATTTGACGGCGCCGAGGCAACACTTCAATCACCCGATGGGAGTAGGAGTGACTACTTCAAAACATTGCACTTCGGTTGAAAGCCCGCTGTTTCGGCGGGAGGCGTGAAGCATGGCGTCAGACTTCTTTGTCGGAGCAAATAGCCGGGTTTCCCTCAGCGTGTAGGCAAAGCCGTTATCGGATAGATGGCTCGATGGCGTGCGCCCGCCAGGGTTGTGCCGAACGCGCTGGGCCATGAACAACGGTCAGGTCCCCAAGTTTACATTTGGAGCTTACAAGCATTGCTTACAGCAGTGCGGAAGAAGAGGAACCGCTGACGCCCGTCATTTCCATTAAACAGCCCAGTCAATGACGACTATATCGTCTGCCTGGAAGACGGGAGGAGATTGAAGTCGCTCGAACGCTGTCCGATACCAGCCTACGGACGGCTCCCGATGAGCATCTCAAGAAATGGCCCCCGGCCTGCAACTACCGATGGTGGCGTATACCGCCCTACACCCCGCAAATTGCTTAGCCCTTTAGTACTTTTTCCATGGCGGCGCCGCGTCCGCGTTTGGTGATATGCGGTATCAATGTAGTGCT
>NZ_JBLLVA010000021.1:0-96886 GCF_047739745.1 Borborobacter xinjiangensis
TGTGGCAAAGACATGGGACGGAAAAGTTCATCTATCACACTTGACCACGGTCATAAGAGCTAGCTGCCCCGAACACGATCTGAATTCACGTTAGTCTGTCTCCGAATCAAATTTCGAGTACGGCAGCCAGTCATGCGTCAATACGTCGCATCGCGGACCTCCGAGTTGTGACGACTCGTTAACCACGACTCGCCTGGATTTCGTTCCTTTCCATGAAAGTTGAGCTTCTACGCGTAGCAACTTTCGTGCCAATCGCAGGTTTTCGTGCTAACGACTCGTTAACCACGACTCCGAGTCCACATTCTTGACTTCGGAGTCCACATCGACTATATTTGAACCCATGACGACGTTGGAAGAATTTTTGAGAGCCAGATACGCCAGCCTGCAAAGGCAGCGCGCAGAACTTCACACGCAGTTAAAAGTCATTCAGAAAGAAATTGACGAAATAGAAAAGGCGTCGAGAGCATCAGGCTTGCCAGTCGTGGAAGAAAATCCGCCGATTTCCGTGGGTCAACTAAAAGATAATCGAAAAAAATCTTTCACTATGAAAGAAGCAGCCGTGGAAATCCTCCAAAAATACCCAGATGGACTTCTAGCAACCGAAATTCTGTCTAGGATGAATGAACTACTCGGGACTAACTATCCGCGATCAAGCCTTAGCCCACAACTCTCTCGACTGAAACACGAGGGGATTGTTTACGACGCAAAGGGCCGATGGATACTTGTTCCGGAGATAAGTGCGCATGATTAGCTATGAAGATCACAATAACGAATGCCGTTTCAATAGCATCAGCGAAGCAAGAATTGCCTCATAGGTTTGAGGCAACAAAAAAGCGGGCTGCACCACCAATGCATCGCCCGCTTTATGTGACTAGCCTGAAGTCAATTACGACTCGAGTCAGGCATGGTCGGATGAGAGCTGTAAGTCCCCCTTCACAAGGAATCCTTACATTAAACTCTCCGCTCATTCAACTCGGGTCAGACGCGCAAAAAGGACATGCGTAAATGACTATCGAAATCGAACTCCCCTATCCCCGTCGCCAGCGCTCTCCAGAGGTCTCCGAAGAGATGGCAGCAATTATCAAGGCATTGTTGGCCCATGGAATGACTCAGCACGATATCGCTGCTCGTTTCGGCATCAATCAGGGTCGCGTCAGCGAAATTAATAAGGGCAAGCGTCACCCTGGCATTCTGCCCGCGCAACTATAAAAGGCTGTCAGCGATGGCTAAGAAACAGAGTTCATCTCGGATATCAACGCTTGCCTCAAAAATCTTGAGCGGATCCAGGAGACCGACCGCTGCGGAAGCGAAACGCTTGGCAGCTTCGGTACTCTCTCAAGATGAGAAGAAGGGTCAGCGCAGATAATACAGAAAGGGTTGTCGCTTTGTTGGCGGCAACCCAGCCCTGGGTGGTGAACGAATGAGATGCGAGAACCCTCATCCCACCCACCCCTCATACTCCCGTATCAGCCCCTCCCACGCTTCCAGAGGCGGCAGCTTGTCGTAGCTGTGCGGCGCGCCGGTCTGGGCAAACGCCAGCTTCTCTGCTGTCCAGGTCTCGACAAAGGGCGCGAGCCGGCTCGGCTCGTCGAGCATGGTGGTGCGCAGGTTGACGAACCAGTCCATGCCTTCCGGCCGCGTGAACATCCAGCTCATGCAGTGCGGGCAGAAATAATGCCGCGTCGCGCCATGCAGCCCGCCGATCACCGGCTCTCCCTGGATGACCTCAAAACCCTCGGCGGGAATGGCGGCCGACAGCGAAAAGGCCGAAGAACTCATTTTCTGGCAGCCGGTGCAGTGGCAGGCCATGGTGACCAGTGGGGCAGCATTCACCCTGAACCGCACCTGCCCGCAGCGGCACCCGCCCTCCCATGGCAGTTTCCAGTCGCGCATTTGCCGCCTCCTGTCTTCCGGCCATCGACGGGGCAGCTTACGCAAGCCCGGCGAAAGAGGGAACCGCATGCCGTCACGTCCCGGACCGAGGATGCTCCGTGCTGCGGCTATGCTGGAAGTGGACGAGGGCAAGGCCCCGGATAGTCTCGCTCCGCGCCGGCTTCCGGGATGAGTGTGTCTGGCGGCCTCCGTTCAACTGCCTGGCGCCACCGTCAGGAACGCGCTGCCCGTTGGTATCTTCATCCCGGCCAGGAGCGAAAGCGACCGGTGAGCCGGGATTCATGCCCATCGTCCAACAAACCAAATTCGGCTCGGAACTTTGGGCGCAAATGCATCGACAGGAAGGGACAAAACACCACCCTCCCCGCTACCAAGCCGCTGAATTTACTCACACCATCGCCGGCAAGGACCGCACATCCATCCACCCCTTTTCCTCCGCTCGCATAATCCCTTGCAGTTTCTCCTGCGGGAAGGCCGATCATGACGGTGGTTGCGCGGGGAGAAACCGGCTTCCGTCCTCGCGGCTAACGTGGCCATGGGGCGGACCCGGAAAGTTCGCATGGATGGCGGCTTCATCAAAGGCCGGCCCGCCCTTCGGGGGCTGCCGGTTGAAATCAGCGGAAAGCGCTGGGCCGTCGTCCGGAAGGCATTTCTGCCGTTCCGGCAGGGAGCCGTTCCCGGCAGTGGGCGATCCCAGCGAGCGAACCGGAGACAAAGCCGGACGGGCGGCCGCAAGGTCGCATATCTAACTCAACGAGCGTCCGCGCGGCCGCCCGTCTTCCCGACTTCTCGAAAGGAAGTCCGTTCTTTGTCAATGGCCAGACGCAAAAGCGGGCGTGGCGATGAATATCTGTGCCTGGCTGCGTCTGGCCATTCGGGCCCCCTCCAGCGACGAGCGAAGCGAGGCAGCTTAAGGGCGGGGCAAAGGACCCCCAGACGCAAAGCGGGCGTGGCAGCGGAATACTGTGAGCGACCCTATCAGAACGTGGGTTCCTCGCCCCTCTGGGGAGAGGTGTCGAGGCGAAGCCGGGACGGAGAGGGGGGCCAGCTTAAGGGCGGGGCAAAGCGCGCCTCCAGACGGCAACAGCCGACGTGGCGATGCTGAGACGCGCTTTACCCTCCCCCGAGGTGGGGAGGGTCGATCCGCGTCAGCGGATCGGGGTGGGGGCATACGTCCATAGTAACTCATCACCCCCCATCAAGGAAAAGGTAAGGCGCCGCCGCCTGTCCTCTCCCCCGGGCAGGGGGAGAGGTGTCGAGGCGAAGCCGAGACGGAGTGGGGGTGCTATCGACGCTGCGCCGGAGCGATGATGATGCGTGTTCTTCAGGCGGGCGTGGCCGCGAGGGTCGGCGTGGGCGCGACGGCCGGCAACTCGGCAGGCTCCTGCAGCGGGGCTATCCGGAAATCGTCTTCCATCGGCGAGGCGGTCGGCAGTCCTGGATTGGCGGGTGCGGCCACCGGCAGCACCTCCGGCGCCACGGCCGGGGCTTTCCGTTTCATGCGGCGGCGGTCTCGGCCAAGCCCGGTTTCGTCCAGCAGGCCGCGGCGCTTGGCGTCATAATAATAGCCGCGCGCGTAGAAGCCCACGGCCCGGTCGTAATTGCCGTTCGCCACCAGATAGGCGCCGCGCAGGTAGCGCACCGCATATTTCAAATTGGTCTCGGCATCGAGCAGCCCGCTCGCCGGGCCGCGATAGCCCATGCCCCGTGCCGTATCGTGGCGGATCTGCATCAGCCCCCAATAGGGTCCGTTGCGCAGGCCGGGATTGAAGGTGCTTTCGCGCTTCACCACGCGCCGCACCAGATCGACCGGCACTTCGTAATGTTCCGCATAGCGCGCAATCAGCGCGTCGAGCTCGGGGCTGCGCGCCGCCACCGTCGCCGGGCCGAAGCGCGTGTCGGGCGCCGGCGCGGCATAGGAATTGACGCTGAGCGTGGTGTCGGCCTCGGCTTCCGCCGCCATGGCGTAGCCGACCTCGGTCGTGCCGCTCGGCGTCGGCACCAGCGCCACCACCTCCGGCAGCACCGGGTCCTCCGGAAAACTCAGCGCCAGGCTGTCCACGGCGTTCCCGCCGGTGGTCGAACAGGCGGCCAGCGCCAGAGGCGAAAGCACGATTGCAGCCAGGAAAAATCTGGAAAATGAAGGCAAACCGCGCTCTTGTCCAAATATGGCGCACGATCCGAAACGCCGGGTTCCCGGCAGGATCATGCATGAAAAACAATAGGCTGGAGCACGATGAATGCCCCGAAATGGTCCCGCCCCCGAAGCATTTCTTACATGAGCCGCATCTTTTCGGCAACGGGGCGCGCGCGCCTTTGGCGAAGCGCCCATGGCGTAGAGTGACGGCGAAATTCGCCGGCGGCCGATGTTCTTCCTTTGTACTCGCCGGCATTCATGCTAGAAGTCTGCGAGCCCCGGAAGGGAAATCATGACCGCAAGCCTTTGCTATCATCTGTTCGAAACGCAAATCGGCTGGATCGGCATTGCCTGGAGCGACGCCGGCCTGACCCGGCTGCAATTGCCGGAGCGCGACCGTGCCGCCACGCAAAGGCGGCTGCTTGCCACCATTCCCGATCGCGGCAATCAGGCGGCCCAGCCAGCCGAGCACCTGCCCGAGCAAATCGCCTCGGTCGTCGCTGCCATCACCCGTTATGCATCCGGCGAGGCGGTCGATTTTTCCGGCACGCCGGTCGATCTCGGCGGCGTCGACGCGTTCCGGCTGGCAATTTACGCTGCCGCCCGCAAGCTCGGCTTCGGTGAAGTCACCACCTATGGCGAGCTTGCCGCCCGCGCCGGCCATCCGGGCATGGCGCGCGAAACCGGTCAGGCGCTCGGCAGCAATCCGGTGCCCCTCGTGGTTCCCTGCCACCGCATTCTTGCCGCCGGCGGCAAGATCGGCGGCTTCTCGGCGCCCGGCGGTTCGGCGACGAAGGAACGTCTGCTGGCCATGGAAGGGGTGCGCGTCGGCCCGCCTCCGCCGGCACAGGCGTCGTTCGGCTTTTAGAGCATGATCGCGAAAGCGAGCTCAGAGCTAGTTCCTGTGCCGGAATATCTCCACGCGCTCGAGCGGGTCGATCTGCTCGCATTTGCGCACCGGGCATGACGCCGTATCGGCGCTGGGCACATAGGCCGGCGCGGCCCACTCGTTGAAGCTGCAATATCCCGCATGGCTGACATAGCGGTCGTAAAGCGGAAGCGAGGGGTTGCGCCGCGACTGGTAGCGCAGGATCACCGCCCCCTCCCCGTCGATGGTCGCCTGCACCTCGGCGCAGTACATGCGGGTGGGGTTGTAGCGGGACACTGCCTGCGCCTGAACGCCCAGCACCGACAGGCACAAGCCAAGCAAGACAGGTCTCATGACAGGTTTCATGGCCAATTCTCCCTTCGGGGCATTTGCATTCTGGCAGCCCGCCGCCGAGAACAGGAGCCTTAACCGGCTGAAGCTAACACAACTGCGGGGTTTCGGCGACGCCGACCCGCAACCGTCACCATCACAAGCCGGTGACGCGCTCGGTAAAACTCCGCCCTTGTGTTATTGGCCAAGAGGCACTATATCAGCCACGTTGATATTTCGGCCGATCGATCTGTAGTCCCGCGATTTTCCTCGCGTTTGCTGTTATCTATCTCCAAAATCTCGATACAAGCGGCCAGGTTCGCCTGGCCTAAACGTTGCAAACGCAAGGAACGTAAAATGGCAACTGGTACCGTTAAGTGGTTTAACGCAACCAAGGGTTTTGGCTTCATTCAGCCCGATGCAGGCGGCGCGGACGTTTTCGTCCACATCTCGGCCGTCGAGCGTGCTGGTCTTTCGAATCTCGTCGAAGGCCAGAAGATCAATTTCGAGATCGAGCAGGACCGCCGCACCGGCAAGTCCTCTGCTGGTTCTCTTTCCAAGGCCGGCTGATTTGGCGCATGGTCCCGAAGGGTCGCAAAGACCTTTCATGAAGACCATGCCAAGCTGAAAAGCGCCAGCGCGCACCGGACCGCTGAGTTCGGAGCGCGCGGCAAGTCACGGATGTACTGGCGGCCGCGCGACAAGCGCGCCGGGGTCATGATCGAAACGTCGAAGCGGCAGATTGCCGCCGGCCTCGGTCGATGAACTCCAGCAAGGTCAGCCCACTTGGATACGGAAGGCGGGGTAACTCCCGCCTTTTTGTTTTTAAAGCCCGAGCAACCCGGCCCGCATTCTACGCTACTGGAAAAACCACGGGCTCCCGTCATAGCCGAGACGCGGCTTCGGTTTCGCTCGTTCGCCGACGACCACGGTTCGCGGCGCGCTGATTGCACCGGTCGCGACGCAATCTATCCTGGCGGACGAATTCACCTTGGCGGACGAGTTCGCCGACGTCGCGCAAGCGCGCGGCGCCTCGGTCATTTTCTTGTGCCTGACCTGGTCGTGAGCGAAGGCATTTGCTGTAACGATAAAGGAAGCGACACACGTCAACAGAATGGCTTTCATGACATTCCCTCGAGTTCGCTTAAATTTTTCGAGATAGTTGACGTTACGTCAGGTCGCAGCCGCGAGCAAGCAAGCGCCCTCTCGCAAGATGGCGATCAGGGCAGCCACTCGATCGGAACATGGCCGGAGTCGGCGTGTACTCGCTCCAGCCAGGCCGAGACCGCCGGATAATCAGCGAGATCGAAGCCGCCGGCGCCTGCCTCATGCGTATAGGCATAGAGCGCGATATCGGCGACGCTGAATTCCGCACCGGCGAAAAACGCATTGCCAGCCAAATGCCGTTCCATGACGCCAAGAGCCTTGTTGCCGCGTTCCAGCGTCAGCGCCAGTCGCTCCGGCGTCGCCTCGCCGGCCCGCCTTGGCACGGTCAGCAGCGCCTTGCGCACGGCAATATAAGGCTCATGGCTGTACTGCTCGAAGAACATCCATTGATAGGCAAGCCCGCGCTGATAGGCGTCGGCGGGCAGGAAGCGGGTTCCTTCGGCAAGATAGAGCAGGATCGCGTTGGATTCGGCCAGCAGCCGTCCGTCGTCCAGCTCCAGCAGCGGCACCATCGCATTGGGGTTCTTGGCCGTATACTCCGGCGAGCGCGTTGCGCCGGTATGCGAACTCACCTCGACATGCTCGAACGGCAAGCCGAGCTTTGCCATCAAAAGACGCGGCTTGTAGCAATTGCCGCTGTCGATCATCCCATAAAGTCTTGCCATGCCGGTCGCTCCGATTTGGCGGCGCACTATCCCGCCGACGGGCACCGTCATCCAGTGAGTTTTTTCAAACGACACGTCAATGGAATCAATGCGTCACCCCAAGTGTCGGGTAACCCTGTACGGTTCGTCGAGCAGTCGCCGGATGGACAGCGGCTCCAGTTCGAAAACCGTTCCGCCGAGTGCCGCCGGGGCGAGATAGTCACCTTGGAACAGGTCGGCCCCGCATTTGTGCGCCACGCGCAAATGCCCCGGGCTGGCGATGCCCTCGACCAGCACCCTTATGCCGCGGTGACGCAGCCGCGAAATGACCGTGCCAAGCAACCTCGCCGTGGCCGCATCCTGATAGGCCTGCGCAAACCAGCCGGCCTCGACCCGCACGATATCAGGTCCGCTCAGGCCGAACTCCGTCTCGGCAAGATGCTTGCTGCCGAAAACGCCGATCGCAACGCCGAAGCCCTTCTCGCGCAATGTCCCACCGTGGCCGATCAGCGCCTGCCGATGTTCCTCGCTCGCGTCGAACTCGCAGACAAGCCGGCGCGGCCGCGGCAGCACTTCATAATCGTCGGCGTCCACCGTTTCATCCAGCCATGGCGAAAGTTCCCCGTTCAGGATCGGATGATAACCAACCCACAGATCGAGCCCATCGATGCCGACATGGCGATAATTGGCAAGACCGAGAGCAGAGCACAGGCCGATGACCCCCGACATATCGGCTGGATTCAAACCCGCGCGGAAATCGGCAAAGGCGATCTGCTTGCCACCCGTGAACGGCACGGTTGAAGCTTTGACGCCGATTGGCACCAGTTTGTCGCCCTCCTTCGAGAACAGAGGCCGATATGCGCTCTTCAGCCGGTAGGCTTCATGAACGCCGATTGCGATGCCGAGTTCGTCGACGACGATAGCCTGTCTTACGCCGGCTGGTCCGCCAGATGCCGCATTCATGGCGCTATTCTCCCTGCAAGTCTTTTGATAGCGGCTTGAGATGCCGCCTCGTTGCCCCGACACTTGCATCCAACATTTGCGCCGGCGTTAATGAGGCATGTGGCGGCACAACTTTGCGCAGGCAGGCTTAACCAGCCCTTGCGATTTCCCGCGCAATCCGACATGACAAGCCCGGCCCAACTCGGGCCAATCCATGAAAAGGAGACAGACAGTCATGGCCTTCCTCGCCGACGCCCTTTCCCGCGTAAAGCCTTCCGCGACCATTGCGGTCAGCCAGAAAGCGCGCGAGTTGAAAGCGAACGGCCGTGACATCATCGGCCTTGGTGCTGGCGAGCCGGATTTCGACACGCCCGACAACATCAAGAATGCGGCCATCGAGGCGATCCGCCGTGGCGAGACGAAGTATCCGCCGGTTTCCGGCATCGTGCCTCTGCGCGAGGCGATCGCCGCCAAGTTCAAGCGCGAAAACAATCTGGACTACAAGCCGGCGCAGACGATCGTGGCCACCGGCGGCAAGCAGATCCTGTTCAACGCCTTCATGGCGACGCTGAACCAGGGCGACGAGGTGGTTATCCCGACGCCTTATTGGGTCAGCTATCCTGAGATGGTGCTGTTGTGCGGCGGCACGCCGACCTTCGCCGAAACCACGGCCGACAACGGCTTCAAGCTGAAGGCGGCCGCACTCGAGAAGGCGATCACGCCGCGCACCAAATGGCTGGTGCTGAACTCGCCGTCGAACCCGTCGGGTGCGGCCTATACCGAGGCCGAGCTCAAGGAAATCGCCGACGTGCTCCTGAAGCACCCGCAGGTCTGGGTGCTTACCGATGACATGTACGAGCATCTGACCTATGGCGATTTCGTCTTCAAGACCATCGCCGAGGTCGAGCCGCGCCTTTATGAACGCACGCTCACCATGAACGGCGTGTCGAAGGCCTATGCAATGACCGGCTGGCGCATCGGCTACGCCGCCGGCCCGATCGAACTCATCAAGGCGATGGACATGATCCAGGGCCAGCAGACCTCCGGCGCCTGCACCATCGCCCAGTGGGCGTCGGTCGAAGCGCTGACCGGCCCGCAGGACTTCATCGCCCGCAACAAGGCGATCTTCCAGGGTCGGCGCGATCTTGTCGTGTCGATGCTGAACCAGGCGCGCGGCATCACCTGCCCGTCGCCCGAAGGTGCCTTCTACGTCTATCCGTCCTGCGCCGGGCTGATCGGCAAGAAGACGGCTTCCGGCAAGACCATCGACACCGACGAGACGTTCTGCAGCGAACTGCTGGAAGCCGAAGGCGTGGCGGTGGTGTTCGGCTCGGCCTTCGGTCTCGGGCCCAACTTCCGCATCTCCTACGCCACCTCCGAGAAATTGCTGGAAGAGGCCTGCACCCGCATCCAGCGCTTCACGGCGTCGCTGAGCTGACCTGCCTTAATCATCATTCGGCTGATGAAGAACCCGGCCTCGCGCCGGGTTTTTCTTTGAACCGGGATGCTCGTCCCTTGCGCCGGCTCAATTCCCTTGCCCTCGACCCGGAGCCATGGGACGATGCATTCCACGCGACGGTCGTCAGGCCGGCCGCCGCTCGAAGGATAACGCCTGAGTGGAGGTCAGCATCATGGCAAGTCGCGCCGGAGGACGACGCACGGGACCGAAATGCATCGCCATCGTCGGTCCCTTTTCAAGCGGAAAAACCACCCTTCTTGAAGCCATACTCGCCCGTACCGGCGCCATTTCCCGGCAGAATCCGGTAACGTCCGGCAACTCCGTTTCCGACTATTCGGCCGAGGCCCGCGCTCACGCCATGAGCGTGGAAGCGACATTCGCCAGCACCGAATTCATGGGCGACGACCTGACCTTCGTCGATTGCCCGGGTTCGGTGGAGTTCGCCTTCGAGGCCGAGCCGGTTCTCGCCGCCTGCGATCTGGCGGTTGTCGTCGCCGAAGCCGACGAAAAGAAAATTCCGGCCTTGCAGCAGATCATGCGCACGCTCGACGAGATCGGTCTGCCGCGCATCCTGTTCCTCAACAAGATCGACAAATCCACCATCGGCGTGCGCGATACGCTCAAGATGCTGCAGCCGGCAAGTTCCGTGCCGCTGCTGCTGCGCCAAATTCCGCTGCGCAAGGATGGCATCGTCGTCGGCTCGATCGACCTGGCGCTCGAGCGCGCCTATGTCTACCGCGAATATGCGCCAAGCGAGATCGCCGAAATTCCCGGTGACGACAAGGCGCGCGAGCTGGAGGCCCGCTTCTCCATGCTCGAAACCCTGGCCGACCATGACGATCATCTGATGGAGCAGTTGCTGGAGGAGATCGAGCCGCCAAAAGATGCGGTTTTCGACAATCTTTCGGCCGACCTGCGCGACGGCACGGTCACCCCAGTCCTCATCGGCACGGCGGAAAAAGGCAACGGCGTGCTGCGTCTCTTGAAAGCGATCCGCCATGACGCACCGGATGTCGCGGCGACGCGCATTCGCCTCGGTGTGCCCGAGGGAACCGCCACGGTGGCGCAGATCATGAAGACCATCTACACGCCGCATGGCGGCAAGCTGTCGGTCGCGCGCGTCCTGTCGGGCAGCCTCGCCGACGGCACCGAGCTGTTCCTGCCCGGCGGTGCGGCCGTTCGTGTCTCCGGCGTCTACCGCATGTTCGGCAAGGACCAGACCAAGCAGCCCTCCGCCGGCGAAGGCGAGACCGTGGCGCTCGGCAAGCTCGACGCGGCGCGAACCGGTCAGACCCTGTCGTCCATCAAGGGCGGCATCGCCCCGCTCGTCGAACTCTCGCCACCGCCGCCGGTATTTTCGATGGCGCTGCGGCCGAAGGAGCGCAAGGACGACGTGAAGATGTCGGCGGCGATCCAGCGCCTCGCCGAGGAGGACCCTTCCCTGACACTGCGCCAGCAGCAGGAAAGCGCCGAGACGGTGCTGTCCGGTCACGGCGAAATGCATCTGCGCGTCACGGTCGAGCGGCTGGAGGGCCGAAACCAGATACCGGTGGAAGGCCGCGTGCCGGCCGTGCCCTATCGCGAGACCATCCGCAAATCGACGCAGCAGCGCGGCCGCCACAAGAAGCAGTCGGGCGGGCACGGCCAGTTCGGCGATGTCGTGGTGGAGATCAAGCCCCTGCCCCGCGGCACCGGCTTCCAGTTCACCGACACCATCACTGGCGGCGTGGTGCCCAAGACCTACATCCAGTCGGTCGAAGCCGGCGTCCGCGACTACCTGAAATCCGGTCCGCTCGGCTTTCCGGTCGTCGATGTCGCCGTCAACCTATCGGACGGTTCCTACCACGCCGTCGATTCCTCCGACATGGCGTTCCAGATGGCGGCGAGGCTCGCCATGAAGGAAGGCATGGCAGCCTGCTCGCCTGTGCTTTTGGAACCGATCATGAAGGTCGAGATCTTCACGCCCTCCGATGCGACGGCCAAGATCACCGGCATCGTGCCGCAGCGGCGCGGTCAGATCCTCGGCTATGACGCGCGGCCCGGCTGGCCGGGATGGGACGTCGTTGACGCAACCATGCCGCAAGCCGAGATCGCCGACCTTATCATCGAGCTGCGCTCGGCGACGGCCGGCGTCGCCAGTTATCGCGCAGTGTTCGACCATATGGCCGAACTCACCGGGCGGCTGGCCGATGAGGCGATGAACGCCAACGGCAAGGCGGCCTGATCGGAAATGGACACGGCGCCCGGATTAAGATCCGGACGCCGCGTTTGCGGACCGTGCCACCGTTGGGAGTGGGAGGAGGCGGCACGTCAGGTCCGCCGCATGCGATTTCCACATTGGCCGCGGCAGAATAGTTGGACGCGACCGTTACCTGAGTCCTGGCCGACCGGGTGATGCCCCCATCTCCCGACGACCCGTCGCGTCCTGTAACCCACCTAACAAAGATGGGGCAGGTCGGGCAGGTTACCGGATGTTACATGTCACGGTTACGTCGGCCGGCAAGTAAGGCGGCGGAATTAATTCATCCGCCCAATTCGTCACGACGACACAGCTTGGGCCACGGTGCCAGAAAACAAAAAAGCCGGATCTGAAAGACCCGGCTGAGTTTGTTGGAGTGCTAATTAAAGCTACCTCCAGAGGGGAACACTCGAGGGCGCTAATGGGAGGAGGAACGCGCCCTGGAGATGATTGTTATATGGGCCGTCCATGCCTGAGAAACAAGCACAATCCTTGCAAGGCACCCATGCAAAATGACGCAGCCTTTGATCCAGATGGCCGCCTCAATAGGACCAGTTGCGCGCCTTGGCGATGACGAAGTCCCGGAAAACATGGAGTTTCGCCTGGTTCTTCATCGCATCGGGATAGCAGAAATAAGTGTCGAACGACGGCACTTCCGTCTCGCCCAGCAATTTCACCAGCCCTGCATCCTTGCTCACGACGTAATCAGGCAGCATGGCGATGCCGGCTCCGGTCTGCACCGCGCGCTTGACCGAAAGGATATCGTTGATCTGCAGATTGGCGATCCGCTGGCCGCCGTCGAAATCGCCGACCGTCTCCAGCCAGTTGAGTTCGCTCAGATGCGGCGGCACCGGCACGCCGAAGGTTACGATGCGGTGCTTCTTCAGATCCGCCATCGTCTCCGGACGGCCGTGCTTCTCGATATAGGAGGGTGCGGCATAGAGATGGAAATGCACGGTGAAGAGACGCCGCTGGATCAGATCGGGCTGCTGCGGCTGGCGCAACCTGATGGCACAATCGGCCTGGCGCATGGTCAGGTCGAGTTCTTCATTGGCCAAGATGAGCTGAAGGTTGATCTCGGGATAGAGTTCAAGGAATTCCTGGACCCGTTCGGTCAGCCAGCCGGCGCCGAGGCCGACCGTCGTCGTCACCCTCAGAATGCCCGACGGCCGATCCTTGGCCTCGATCAGGCGCGTCTTGATCGATTCCAGCTTCATCAGCACGTCATGGGCGGTGCGGAACAGCATCTCGCCCTGTTCGGTCAGCACCAGGCCGCGCGCATGACGGTGAAACAGCGGCACGCCGACATCATGCTCCAGCGCACCCACCTGCCGCGAGATCGCCGACTGCGACAGTCGCAGCGTCTCGGCCGCATGCGTAAACGACCCGGCTTCCGCCGCGGCGTGGAACACGCGTAGCTTGTCCCAGTCCAGTGCCATGTTCCCCTCGTTCCGCCGGCCTTTTGCGGTCGGTCTGCTTTTCATTCCGCCGCTTCGCGAACTGCTTCCACGCCCGCCAGATATTTTTCCGCCTCCAGCGCGGCCATGCAGCCAAGTCCTGCCGCCGTCACCGCCTGCCGGTAGACATCATCGGCCACGTCGCCGGCCGCGAACACGCCCGCAACATCGGTGCGGGTCGAACCCGGCTCGGTCCAAAGATAGCCGTTCGGCTTCTGCTTCAGCTTGCCGACGAACAGTTCCACCGCCGGCGCATGGCCGATCGCCACGAAGACGCCGTCGGCCTTGAGATGGCTTTCCACGCCGGTCACCACATTGCGCAGCTTCAGGCCATCGGCCGAAGGTGGCAGCGGCGCCTTGCCCGGATTGCCGGTGATCTCGTCCACCACCGTGTCCCAGATCACCCTGATGTTCTCCTTCTTGAACAGCCTTTCGCGCAGAATGCGCTCGGCGCGAAAATCGCTGCGCCGGTGGATCACCGTCACGCTCCTGGCGAGATTCGACAGATAGAGAGCCTCTTCCACCGCCGAATTGCCGCCGCCGATCACCGCCACATCCTTGCCGCGATAGAAGAAGCCGTCGCAGGTCGCGCAGGCCGACACGCCGAAGCCCATGTAGGTCTGCTCGCTCGGAATGCCGAGCCACTTCGCCTGCGCGCCGGTGGCGATGACCAAAGCGTCGCAGCTATATTGCGTTCCTGAATCGCCCTTCAGCCGAAACGGCCGCACGTCGAGATCGACCTCGACGATCATGTCGTTGACGATCTCGGCTCCCACATGCTCGGCCTGCTTGAGCATCTGCTCCATCAGCCACGGCCCCTGGATCGGTTCGGCGAAGCCCGGATAGTTCTCGACATCGGTGGTGATCGTCAGTTGCCCGCCCTGCTGCAGGCCCGCCACAAGCACAGGTTTCAGCATGGCGCGCGCCGCATAGATCGCTGCCGTATAGCCCGCCGGTCCGGAACCGATGATGAGGACAGGCGCGTGTTTGGTCGTCATATGAAAAACCTTCGTCATCTGCGCGGCGCATCAGGCACGCCACGGAACTCGCGGCTAATTTAGGTGCTGGCAGGCGCGCCAGCAAGGCGGCGATTCGACCGTCCCCGGAAAGCTTGCAGCAGGCCGCGGCTGCAAGTCTTGATTGCGCCGGGCCTTACATTCGCGAACCGACCAAACAGTTCCGCTTTTCCTGTCCGCGAAGAACGTTTATTACACGTACGCGACAGATTCTTACGCCCACCGGACTGGAACCCCAAAAATGCCGCTCAAAGCCGACCTCGACGCGATCGACTGGAGGATTCTGCGCGAACTTCAAGATGACGGACGCATCACCAATGTCGAATTGTCGCAACGCGTCGGCATCTCGGCACCTCCGTGCCTCCGGCGCGTCAAGCGGCTGGAAGAGGCGGGCATCATTCGCGGCTATCGCGCGCTGCTCAACGGGCCATCGCTCGGCATGGATGTCGTCGCCTTCTGCCTGGTCGGCCTGCATCATCATGCCGAAAGCGAGCTCAAGGCCTTCGCCGACCGCACGCGGCTATGGCCGATCGTGCGCGAGGCGTGGATGGTCTCGGGAGACAGCGACTTCCTGCTCCACTGCGTGGCAAGCGACCTCGCCGCCTTCCAATCCTTCGTCATCGAGGAACTGACCTCCGCGCCCAATGTCGACACGGTGCGCACGGCCCTCACCATCCGCCAGGTCAAGGACGAGGGCCTCGTGGCGATTGGCGACCGGCATTGATACTCCGCTATGCCAAGCCGGCAGCGCCGCTCAGCCTTTGCTGATAATGGCCGCCGTTCGCAGCGACAGCCGGTAAAACGACCGTTTTACCTCCCGCGACAACACCTCGCCTAGCGGTTTTCCGGCTTTTTGCACGACGGTGCCGCCCAGCAGATGATCGATCTGGCGAATACAGACAGGCCTCGTCGCCAATATCCGCATAGATCTTAGCCAACGCATCTGGATGGTTGTGTCGACCGGCCGATCGAACAGGCTGGTCGACTCCAGCAACTCCATCGCCGCCTGCCGCCCGACGAGTTGCATCTGCGTTCCAAGCCCCACCTGCGCCGGTTCGACCAGCGTCACACCGGCGCCGCCAGCCACGGTGCGACCCGCATCGGTATGGCTGCGAAAACCGAACCGCACATAATCCCCCGGCTGGACCTGCGCCAATGCCAGCTTCAGCGCTTGCGGAAAAAGTGCTGCATCCGGCTCGACATCGTCCTCCACGATCAGACCGGCATCGAGCTGCCGATCGACGATGGCCTGCCACACCTTGCGGTGAGAAAGGAAGCAGCCGATCTCGCCCCGGCTCAGTTCGAACGGATAATACGGCCGGTACAGGTTACGTCGATAGACGGCGCTCACCTCCGCCTCGCTCAACGCCCGCCCATCCACTGCGTCGATGACGCTGGTCGGCAACGGCAGACCGGCCAAAAGAGCCTCGACCTGCCTGCGGCGCTGTTCGGCGCGCGGCAGGTGGATGATGAAAGCTTCTGTGGGCATCGACCAGATCCTGGGAGGGTCAATTAGAGGCGAGATGGGCGGGGCTGCTCAAGCGCTGTGCGTTCGGACGGAATTGTATGAACAGATGATATTGCTCAAACCATGACGCTGACGTGTCATGATGCGCCCGCGGGCTCCTACCGCTCGGCCCACACGTGATCGTAGACGCGGCGAATTCCTTCCGCCTCGCGTTGCAGCGGAAACAGCGCCTTGACGTCGGCCGCCGCATTGGCCCCATGCGCCGCCGCCAGCGCCGGATCGGCCAGATAGGGCCTGATCGCCTCGCGCAGCGCCGCGCCGTCGCCGGCCGGGGCCACGGCGCCGGTCTGCCCGACATCGACCATCTCGGCATAGGCGCCGGCGTCGCTTGCCACCACCGCCGTGCCCGACGCCATCGCTTCCAGCGGCGTCAGGCCGAACCCCTCATTGCGCGAGGGCGCGACATAGAGCGAGATGCGCCTGTACCAGGGCTTGATGTCGTCCACCTCGCCGAGGAACACGATGCGCTGCGACAGCCCCGCCTTCGCCACCCGCGCCTTGAGATCGTCGCCGAACGCCTTGTGTTCCGGCGTCACCCGACCGGCGATCACCGCCGTCCATTCCGGATAGTGCGGCAGAAGCTCGATCATCGCATCGACGAACAGGTCGGTGCCCTTCTGGTGGCGGATGCGCCCGAAGCAGCCGACGGCATATTTGCCGGGTAGGCCGGAAGCGGAAAACCCGTCGTCGCTGCCTTTGGGTGGATAGAACGCGTCGAGATCGACGCCATGCATGACGACGGTATGAGGAACCTGGAGAAATCCGCCGGAGCGTGCGCTGGTGGCGATCACCGCGTCCATGCGCCGGATCAGCCAGCGGGTAAACGGTTTATGGTGACGCTGCGCCGCCGAGGTGAAGACCAGCTTTAGCGGCATGCGCAGCACCGATTTCAGCAGCAGCCCCGCCACCATTTCGGTATTGCGCCTGGCGTGCCAGATGCGCTTGCGGCCGGATTTCGGCCGGGTGGCCAGCGCCGGCACCTGCCACCAGCGCATTTTCGGCAGACTGTCGGGCAGGCCCGGACCAAGCGTTGCGATGCCGAGTGTGCGTGCCTGCACCGGCACAAGCTGGACGATCGTGCTGGTGACGCCCGAAAGCCGCCGCTTCAGGTTGGGCGCGACGACTTCGATCCGGCTCATATCGACGCTGGCGTGATGCCCCGTCGCCAGGGTCGCAGGCGTGGTGCCCGTGGAAGCGGCCATTGGCCGACCGCCTTTCAGATGAATTGAACCTGCACGACCTCGTAGCCGCGTGAGCCGCCAGGCGCATTGACCTCGATCGATTCGCCGACTTCCTTGCCGATCAGAGCCCGCGCGATCGGCGAGGAGATCGAGATGCGGCCGAGCTTCACATCGGCCTCCTGGTCGCCGACGATCTGGTAGGTCTTTTCCTCTTCGGTGTCCTCGTCGACCAGCTTGACGGTGGCGCCGAACTTGATCTTCTCGCCCGAGAGCTTGGAAATGTCGATCACTTCGGCGCGCGCGATAAGGTCTTCGAGTTCGTTGATGCGGCCTTCATTCAGGCTCTGCGCCTCCTTGGCCGAATGATATTCGGCATTTTCCGAAAGGTCGCCATGCGAGCGCGCCTCCGAGATCGCCTCGATGATGCGGGGGCGCTCGTCCTGCTGGCGCCAGCGCAGCTCTTCCTTCAGCGTCTCGAATCCCCCGGCGGTCATCGGAACCTTATTCATGATAATCGGCCCTTTCCTCAAACAGTTCGGGTGTCCCCGGCCATCTCTGGCGGAGCCTCCCCTACATAAAAATAAAACGGTCCAGCAGCCTCAGCTACGGGTACCGCTCAGTCACTCCCGCCCAATATAGCAAGCTTCACGCGCTTTTCACGTCAAAAAATCAGGCCGCGAACCGCCCGATTTCACCGCATCGTGATCGCGTCCGGCCAGCATTCGGTCTCTCGCACTTGCTCGCTCGATCATTTGGGCTATGTCAGGACCATGCATCATTTGGGCTACGCCAAGGTCATGCGCACATTGAAATCCACAATCGCATTCGCTTTGCTCGCCGCCATCCCGGCTGCGTGGGGCGGCGCCAACGCGCAAGATTTCGATACGCAAAAAGCCACGGTTCACGCGGAAACGGTGGTCGACGGGCTGGAGCATCCATGGGGCCTCGATTTTCTCCCCGGCGGTGACGCAATCGTCACAGAACGTCCCGGCCGCATGCGCATTCTGTCGAAAGGCAAGCTGTCGAAACCGGTTGAAGGCGTCCCCGACGTCGTCGCGCGCGGACAGGGCGGCCTGCTCGACGTCGTCGCCTCCCCCGACTTCGCGTCAGACAATCTGATCTTCTTCGCCTTCTCCGAACCTGGCAAAGGCGGCGCTGGCACTGCCGTCGTTCGGGCCAGGCTGGTGCGAGACCAGGACGGCGCGCGCCTTGAAGATATGACAACCATCTTTTCGATGGCACGGAAGACGCGCACCTCGCATCATTTCGGTTCGCGGCTTGTCTTCGCGCCCGACGGCACGCTCTTCATCACCACGGGCGACCGCGGCCGGGGCCAGCGTGCGCAGGACATGCAGGACAGCGCCGGAGCCATATTACGCGTCGGAACCGACGGGCAGGTCCCTGCCGACAATCCGTACGCCGAAGGTTCGAGAGGCCTTCCCCAGCTCTGGTCCAAGGGTCACCGCAATGTACAGGGGGCGATCTTCGACCCCGTTACCGAAAGCCTGGTGACGGCCGAGCATGGAGCCAAGGGCGGCGACGAGATCAACCGCCCCGAAGCCGGCAAGAACTATGGCTGGCCGGTCGTCAGCTACGGCGTCGACTATTCCGGCGACAAGATCGGCATGGGCACCTCGGGCGAAGGCTACGAGCAGCCGCTCTACTACTGGGATCCGTCGATCGCGCCTTCGGGCCTTGCCGTCTACCAGGGCGAGATGTTTCCCGAATGGAACGGCGATCTTCTCGTCGGATCGCTGAAATTCGCCCTCGTTTCCCGGCTGGAAAGAGACGAGGCCGGCGTGATCACCGGCGAGGAACGCATGTTCGAAGGCGAATTCGGCCGCATCCGCGACATCAACCTCGCGCCCGACGGTTCCGTGTGGCTGCTCACCGACGAGGACGACGGCGCAATCATCCGGCTGTCGCGCGGCGACTGACCGAGAACGCTCAGCCTTTCGTCTTCAGGAATGCCGCTATCTCGCCCGACAGGTCGGTATATTCCTCGCAAGTCGTGCCGCAGCGCTTTTCGATCTCCGCGAGCTGCTTGCGCGCCGAAGCGAGATCGCCAAGCTGCAGATGCGCTTCGCCGAGATATTCGCGAACCAGCGTGTAATCCGGATCGAGCTTCAGGGCCGCCTCGTAGTAGTCGAGGCCGCGCTTCACATCGCCCTGCTTGCGATAGGAATAGCCGAGATAGTTCAGCACGCGCGGATCGGACTTGTTGGCGGCGCGGCTGAGCACACGGATCGCCTCGTCATATTTGCCCGCCAAGGCGAGTTGCCGGCCGGTGTCGTAGAGATCGTCGTCGTCAACGGCGCCGCTGCTCTGCTGCGCCACGCATTTCTTGAGCGCCTTGCTGTAGACCTGGCCTTTCTTGCAGGTCGGAACCGCGTTTCCGCCGGTATCGAACGAGTAGGCCGGCACCGCGACCATGGCCGTGCCCAGGCAGAGGCAGACCGCTTTGATGGCAGTATGGATATGCATGGAATTCCTCCTTCTACACCGCCATAATTGTCCGCACGGGCTGATGCTAACGCATCGGCCAGATCGCATCATCTCAACAAAATGCGAGCGCCGTGCTGCAAATTCCGTCAGCCCTTGAAGATCAGCGCCGCCCCGCCGGCGATCAGCGCAAAGCCGAGCAGGTGGTTCCACGTCAACGCCTCCTTGAGATAGAACACTGAAAACACCGCAAAGACCGACAGGGTGATCACTTCCTGCATGGTTTTGAGTTCGGCCGCCGAATAGGCCTGGCTGCCGATGCGGTTGGCCGGCACTGCCAGCCAATATTCGAAGAAGGCGATCATCCAGCTCACCAGCACCGCTACATAGAGCGCCGAGGTCTTGAACTTCAGATGACCGTACCATGCGAACGTCATGAAGATGTTCGAGACGAGAAGCATCAGGATCGGCAGAATTTTCGGGGATAGGAGCGTGGCCATGCGCAAACCATTCTGGAGGAGGAGCGCCGCCATTTCAGGCCGCCGGCCGAGCCTGTCAATCGCCGCTGAGCTGTAGCCCAAGCAAGCTCCGGAACTGGCCCTGTCAAATTGCCGGAGCGTGGCATAGCTACGGGCTTTCAATTCAGGATATGCCTGCATCTTGACCCGTCTCCAGGCCAATTTCGTCTTGCTTCTTGCCGGCGCCATGTGGGGCATGGGCTTCGTTGCCCAGTCGACGGCGATGGACGCCATTGGTCCGTTCTTCTTCATAGGGCTTCGCTTCCTGCTCGCCACGCTGGTCATCCTGCCCTTTGCGCTTCGCGAATCCGGGCGCGCCAAAGCCACGCTGTCACGGTCGAGCTGGTTGGCCTTCGCGTGGATCGGCGCGCTCTTGTTTGCCTCTTCGGCCACCCAGCAGGTTGGGCTGATGACCACCACGGTCACCAATGCCGGCTTTCTCACCGGGCTTTACGTGGTCATGGTGCCGCTGTTTGCCGTGCTCCTGTTTCGCACCTGGCCGCATCCGGTCGTTTGGCCCGCCGCGATCACCGCAGTGGTGGGCATCTGGCTGATGTCGGGCGGCACGCTCACCGCCCTCGTCGTCGGCGATTGGCTCAACGTGGCGGCGGCCGCTTTCTGCGCGCTCCAGCTCATCTTCATCGGTCGCGCCGCCGCGCCGACAGGGCGGCCGGTCACATTGGCGGTCACCCAATTCGCCGTCTGCGGCGTGCTTGGCCTCGGGGCTGCCTTCGTGCTCGAACCGGTCGACTGGAACGCGGTGCGGCTGGCGCTGCCGGAAATCCTCTATGCCGGAATATTCTCCGGCGGCGCCGCCTTCACCCTGCAGGTGATCGGCCAGCGCTACACCACCGCCCCGCAGGCGGCGATCTTCCTGTCGTCGGAGGCGGTGTTTGCCGGCCTGTTCGGCGCGCTGTTGCTCGGCGAGCGCCTGCCCGCCAGCGGATTGCTCGGTTGCCTGCTGATCTTCGGCGCCATCATCGCCGTCGAAGTCCTGCCGGCTGTTTTGCGCCAGCGCTCGGCGGCCAATCCGTGATTTCGGCGGCGCAATTGCCAAAACCACCAAGGGGACGTGACGTCCCCTATAAATCGGCTATCATCCTTGCGACTTCCGTCAGGAGGACGGCCGTGCAGCAAAAGAGCGAAAGGAACTGGGAACTGTCCATCGGCCCGGACACCGTTCGCATGTTCATCGAAAAAGCCAATGCCATCAGCGCCGCCATCAACGATGACTATGCCGACGGCAGCGAACACGAGGTCGAGCTCGACGGCGACACCCGCGACAACCATCACCATGACGGGTTGGCCGAGGAGAAATCCGAGAACCTGGTGGCCGAGGAACTCCGGCAGTTGCTCGACGACCTCAATGTCGACGAGGCGGCCGAGCTGATCGCGCTGATGTGGATCGGGCGCGGCGATTATGACGGCTCGGAATGGAACGAGGCGCTTGCCGAGGCGCGCCAGCGTGATCTCCGGCGGACCTCGGCCTATCTGCTCGGCATGCCGATGCTGGGCGACTGGCTCGAGGAAGGGCTCGAAGCCATTGGCGCATGACACCCGGCAAGATGCGGATGCGCCGTCGGCGCCCATTGTCGTCGACGCAATTCACATCGGCGCGCTTCGCCCGCTCGGGCCGCAAAATGTGCCGAGCGGCATCGACAAGCAGCCGGTGCATGGACCACAGACGGTCACCAGGCTCGGCCTTCGCGGCGATCATCAGGGCGACACGCGCCATCACGGCGGCGCGGAAAAGGCGCTGCACCACTATGCCCGCGACCACTATCCGGCCTGGCTCGCCGAGGATTCCGGCCTGGCCGAACGGCTCGCCGCCCCGCCGGCCTTCGGCGAGAACATCTCGACGCTTGGCATGACCGAGGCGACCGTCTGCATCGGCGACGTATATCGGCTGGGCACCAGCCTGCTCCAGGTCAGCCAGGGTCGTCAGCCCTGCTGGCGGCTCAATGCCCGCTTCGACCGGCCCGACATGGCGTTTCGCGTGCAGAAAAGCGGACGCACCGGCTGGTACTACCGCGTCCTGCAGGAGGGCACGATCGCGCCCGGCGACCTCATGCTTCTCGACCATCGCCCGCAACCGCGATGGCCGCTCGCCCGCGTCATCGACCTTCTCTACACCCGCACGCTGGACATGGAGGCGCTGGCGGACCTTCGCGACCTGCCGGAACTCGCCACGTCCTGGCGCGATCTCGCCGCCCGCCGCATTGCAACGCATTCGGTCGAGGACTGGAACAGAAGGCTTCGCAGCCCGCAATAGCGTAGCCCGATCGTCATCGACCGTCACCGATCGTGAACGGCGCCCCCCGCAACCAATGGCCCCCTCCGCCGTTTGCGGGCGATGAATTTTTCGCAGCCAGGCAAATGGCCGGCTCTCTCCCTGTTGCTGGCGATGCTTGTGTCCGCAGGCGTCGCGACGGCAGAGCCGGTCGTGCTGCCGCAGGAGGTCCCGGTTCCAAAGGTGCACGCGCCGTCGGCCGGCAATATTCCGCCCGCCAGGCTTGGCGATACACCGGTGCCCGAGCCTCGCCCGGACACCGGCACCACACCGCAAGCCGAGAAGAAAGGCCCGCCGGTGCCATCGGAAAAGCCCGTCCCCCCGGCTGAGAAGGCGCTGCCTCCGGAGCCGCCAGATCCGCGTTCCATCGCACCTCGCCCGGCCACCATGCCGCCGCAGGAAAAAGCCTGCCGCGCACGGCTGCGCGACCTTGGCGTCAAATTCGAGGAACGCCCGCCGCTCTCCGATCCCGCCGGCTGCGCCCTGCCCTGGCCGCTTGAGATACGTTCGCTCGGCAAGGACATCGAGCTTGCGCCGCAAGCCGTCATGAATTGCGCCATCGCCGAGACCGCCGCGCGTTTTGCCCGCGATGTCATCTCGCCCGCCGCCAAAACCGCCTATGGCGAGGAGCTCAAATCCATCGCCCAGGCCTCCGCCTATGTCTGCCGGCCGCGCAACGGCTCGCAAAAACTCTCCGAACACGCTTTCGGCAATGCCCTCGATATTGCCCGCTTCATTTTGTCGAAAGGCACCGAGGTCGATGTTTCGCAGACGCCCGACGCAAAAGCGGCGCAGTTCCTCGATCGCATCCGCAAAGCCGCCTGCGGGCCGTTCAAGACGGTGCTCGGCCCCGGCAGCGATGCCGACCATTCGCTGCATTTCCATTTCGACCTCGCGCCGCGCAAGAATGGCGGAACCTTCTGCCAGTAGCCCGCAAGTTCCGCGCCGCAATGCCGCCACAGGGGTAAAAGCCGCCGCTGATCATTCCTTTACCCTTGGCTGCTATTTTCCACATACCAGGGACAGGGAACCGACCGATGGCCCCATTTCGGGCAATGCTGGCGCGCGCGCAAAAATCCGGCAGCATACGGCTCCTTGCCGGCGGCGCGGCTGCCCTGTTCGCTGCCGGGCTTGCCAGTTCCTGCACCACCGAAAGCTTGATGAACATGCGGCCGGACGTGGATGTCGGCATGCAGACGGCCGCGGTAATGCCGGCTTCCATGCCGCCCGTCGAGATGCCACCCCCGTCTGCCCCGCCCCCAGCGGATTTGGCGCCGATGGAACTACCTGCGGCTGAAGCGCCGACGCCTGCTCCGACAACGGCCGGCCTGCAAACGCTGGTTCCATCCAATCCCTACATGGTCGCCTATCCGCGCCCCGACGCGCCCGCCGCCCCGCCCTCGACGTCGATGCCGGTCGAGGAGATCGATTGCCGCGACGAGCTCAAACGCCTTGGCGTCACCTTCCGCGACCTCGCGCCGATCAACGATGGTGGCGCCTGCCGCATCGACCATCCGGTCAAGGTCTCGGCCATCGGCAGCGTCGGCATGAAGCCCGCCGCGACGCTAAGCTGCCGCATGGCCGCGACCTTTGCCCGCTGGACCCGCAAGGAACTCGTGCCCGCCGCCCGCTGGAAATATTTCTCCGGCGTGAAAACCATCCACCAGGGCTCCAGCTATTCCTGCCGCCGCATCGCCCGCAGCCGCACGCCCTCGCAGCATTCGATGGGCAATGCGCTGGATATCATGCGCATCGAGCTCAACAACGGCCGCGACATCGACGTGCGCAAGCCCGGCTGGTTCTCCTTCCGCCAGCGCGGCTTCCTCAACACGGTGCGTGCCGATGGCTGCTCCTATTTCACCACCGTGCTCGGCCCCGGCTACAATTACGATCACCGCAACCATTTCCATTTCGATATAATGCCGCGAAGGAACGGGCGCGTCGCCTGCCGCTAACAAGGCTCCGTGCAGCCATGCGTCGTCACGCATTGCCGAAGCGCGCCGCTGGCTTTCTCTTGGCCTGCGGCTTTCTCTATATCGGCCTGGCCTACATGGCCGCGCCGGAATACTGGTCGTTCAGGGACCGTCGTCTCGATCGCGCTCCCGAACAGATGCTCACCACGACACCGCAAGGCATTCCGGGCGACCCGATCAATGTCGGGCTGATCGGCTCGAAGGCCGACGTCCTCCACGCCTTCGCCGCCGCGAAATGGAGCCCGGCCGACGCAATCACCCTGCGATCCAGCCTCGAAATCGGCGAAAGCGTGGTCTTCGATCGTCCCTATGCCGATGCACCTGTCAGCACGTTGCTGTTTGACGGGCGAAAACAGGATCTCGCCTTCGAGAAGCCGGTCGGCATCAGCGCCGACCAGCGCCATCATGTCCGCCTTTGGCAGGTCGCGTCGGCCGACACGGAAAAGCCGCCGCTTTGGCTCGGCTCGGCAAGTTATGATCGCGGCGTCGGTTTCAGCCATGACACCGGCCAGATCACCCATCACATCGGCCCCGACATTGACGCGGAGCGCGACTTCCTGGTCTCCCAGCTTACCGCCGCCGGCGTGGTCGGTTCCAGCTACAGCATGGACGGTATTGGCCCGACGACAGCCGGCCGCAATGGCGGCGGCGATCCTTACTTCACCGACGGCATGGCCAGCGTCATCGTGCTGAACCCCATCGATCGCTGACCTGCAGCACGGCGGTGGCATGCCTGGCTCTTGTCCTCTCCCCTGCGCAGCGGGAAGAGGTGGCGAGGCGAAGCCGAGACGGAGCAGGGGGTAAAAGGGAAAGTCCCCGCCATTTCCAATGGCCCCTTGAGAAGCCTCTCGAAGGAGGGCTCCAGAACAAAGGGGGACTAACGGCTGAAAAATTCGCATCGCCTGTGGCCCAATCAATTGCTTTTACCTATTTTCCACTTGGCGGGCCTGATGCTATTGAGCGATTATGCTTTACGTCGAAATCGCCATCGTGGTCGTCCTCATCTGCGTGAACGGCCTTTTGGCCATGTCGGAACTGGCCATCGTTTCGGCCCGGCCCGCCCGGCTCAAAACCATGATCGACCGTCATGTGAAGGGCGCGGCGCGCGCCCTCGAACTCGGCGCCAATCCGGGCAAGTTTCTTTCCACCGTGCAGATCGGCATTACGCTGGTCGGCGTGCTCTCCGGTGCCTTTTCCGGGGCAACGCTCGGCCAGCGGCTTTCGCAGAGCCTGCTTGCCCTCGGCTTGCCGCAGGGCGTCGCCGATCCGCTCGGCGTCGGTATCGTGGTGGCTATCATCACCTATGGCTCGCTGATTGTCGGCGAATTGGTCCCCAAGCAGATCGCGCTGCGCAATCCTGAAGCGGTCGCCAGCCGGGTCGCGCCGTCCATGTACATCCTCGCCATTATCGGCGCCCCGCTCGTCTGGCTGCTCGACATTTCCGGGCGCGGTCTCCTTTGGCTGCTTGGCCAACGCGGCGAGAGCGAGGAGAAAATCACCGACGACGAGATCAAGATGCTGGTGGCCGAAGCCGAGCATCACGGCACCATCGAATCCGACGAGCGCCGCATGATCGCCGGCGTCATGCGGCTTGGCGATCGCGCGGTGCGTGCCGTCATGACGCCGCGCACCGAGGTCGACTGGCTCAATCTCGATTCCGACGAAGCCACGATCAGGAAGCTGTTGATGGAAACGCAGCACTCGCGCCTTCCCGTCGGCGAAGGCAGCGTCGATGCGATGATCGGCGTCGTGCAGACGCGCGAGATCCTGGCCACCATGCTTCGCGGCCGCACGTTGGATCCGCGCAAGAATGTTCGCACCGCCCCCATCGTTCACGACCAGGCCGATGCTCTCGACGTGCTGGCAACGCTCAAACAGTCGGAAGTCCCGGTCGCCCTGGTCCACGACGAATACGGCCATTTCGAAGGAATCGTCACCCCCGCCGACATTCTCGAGGCCATCACCGGCGTGTTCCGCGCCGACCTCGATGCCGATGAGGCGGAAACAGCCGTCCAGCGTGATGACGGTTCATGGCTGCTGGCCGGCTACATGCAGGCCGACGAGATGGCCGACCTGATCGGCGTCGACCTGCCGGAAAGCCGGGACTACGAGACGGTCGCCGGCTACGTGCTGTCGCACATGCATCACCTGCCGACGACCGGTGAGAGCGTCGATGTGCAGGGCTGGCGCTTCGAGGTCGTCGATCTCGACGGCCGCCGCATCGACAAGATACTCGTCTCGCGCCTCGCCACACCGCATCGCAAAGCCGTCATGTAGTCGGAGATTTCCGCCGACAATCAATAGCTTGGCGACCGCTCTTGATTCAGGATGATCACCACATGAACGGCGGACGACAAGGGCAGCCGAGCAAAGAGAGGCGAAGCGGTACGTTGCGCCCAACAAAAAGGGCGACACAAGCGTCGCCCTTTAGCGGAATTGCCGGAGTTCCTCAGGCCGCCTCGGCTCGCACGGCGTCGGCCCCGCGTGCTGCCTTCAACACCCTGGCCCACCAAGCGACGTCGTCCAGCATCGCCTTGGCGCTCTGGTTCAGGTGCTCGATCTCGGACAGTTTCTTGCCCTGCGTCACCGCCAGATAGTCCGGCCACAGAATATGGACGGCCGCCTTGGTCGGCGCCATCTGCAATTCGACGGCGATAAGGCGAAGCTGCTCGACGGCGCGCGCACCGCCGACACCGCCATATCCGACGAAACTCACCGGCTTGCGGTTCCATTCGTTCGCCGCATAGTCGATGGCGTTCTTCAACACGCCTGTCGGCGCATGATTGTATTCGGCGGCGGTGATGATGAAGCCGTCGAGCTCGGCGATCTTCCTTTGCCAGCGCTGCGCCACCTCGTTGGTGGAAGGCGCCCATGCCGGCGACGCTGCCTCCTCGAAAAACGGCATCGGATAATCGCGCAGGTCGACGACCTCGAAATCGATGTCGGTCCGTTCCCTGGCGATATCGGCGATCCACTCGGTCGGCTTGTCGGCAAAGCGCGTTGCGCGCGTCGAGCCGACGATGATGCCGATTTTTGGCTTGGACATATTTCTCTCCTGGTCAAAATCTATGGTATACGTTGGATACCGACGCTATATAGGTAACCATTAGATACCGACGCAAGGAGGCACTTTCTTGAAACCGAGGCACGTTCACCGCAGCGAGGATTGCCGTGCGATCAGCGATATCCTGCAGCGTGTTGGCGACAAATGGACGGTGCTCGTCGTCGGCATGCTCAGCGACGGGCCGATGCGCTTCAACGAATTGCGCAAAGCCATCGGCGGTATTTCGCAGAAGATGCTGACGACCACGCTGCGCGGTCTGGAGCGCGACGGCTTCGTCACGCGAACCTTGTATCCGACCATCCCGCCGCGCGTGGACTACGAATTGACCGAACTCGGCCACCAGTTGCAAGAGCCGGTAAACGCCCTCGCCGACTGGGCGCGCAAGAACACGCTGCGGATCAACCAGGCGCGGGCGCGCTACGACGCGGCGGCGGCCGAAGACTGAGCCGCGTCGCCTACTCCGCCGGCACTGGCGTCGGCCGCCCCTCGCCATCCAGAGCCACCATGATGAAATCGGCGTCGGTCACCTTCTCCATCAGCTCCTGCAGATAGCGCTGCGCCCAGGCTTCGACCTTCAGCGTCATCGAAGTGCGGCCGACTTTTGTCACATGCGTATAAATGCAGAGCGTGTCGCCGATCTTCATCGGTTTGGCGAAGGACATCTCCTTCACCGCCGCCGTCACCACCCTGCCCCTGGCGCGTTCGGCGGCGCGTATCCCGCAGGCAAGGTCCATCTGCGCCATTACCCAGCCGCCGAAAATATCGCCGGCGGCATTGGCATCCGAAGGCATTGCCAGCGTCCGCAGCGTCAGTTCGCCTGCCGGCCTGCCGTCAGCATACTTCACCATGCCGCCTGTCCTCCGAATTCGATCCCTTCTGGATGGCAGCAAGATCGTCCGGCGACAAGCCCCGGTCGCATTTTTCACAAGCCGTGACGGATGCTGCGATGGCGGCCAGCACCTGCAAACGCTAGGATGAATCGACATGTGAGCCAGTTCGCGGGCGGCGTTTGATTTCAAATGCAAACCTCTGATTTCATTGTCGTCGGCGCGGGCTCTGCCGGTTCGGTTGTCGCCGAACGACTCTCCGCGAACGGTCGCTTTTCAGTGCTGGTGCTGGAGGCCGGCGGCAGCGACCGCCGCTTCTACGTGCAGATGCCGCTTGGCTACGGCAAGACCTTCTTCGACCCCGCCGTCAACTGGAACTACCGCACCGAGCCGGACCCCGGCCTCAACGGCAATGCCGATCACTGGCCGCGCGGCAAGCTGCTCGGCGGCTCCAGTTCCATTAATGCGATGGTGTGGATCAGAGGCGCGGCCGAGGACTACGATGCCTGGGCGGCCGCCGGCAATCCCGGCTGGGCCTATGCCGACCTCCTGCCGCTGTTCCGCCAGTTCGAGGACAATGAGGCCGGCGCCGACCAATGGCGCGGCCGCGGCGGCCCCCTCCACATCACTGACAACCGCGCCCGCATACACCCGCTTACCCAGCGCTTCCTGAAAGCCGGCATCGAGGCCGGCCTCACCTTGAATCAGGACTTTAACGGCGCTGCCCAAGAGGGCGTCGGCATCTACCAGATCACCACTCGTAACGGGCGGCGCATGTCGGCCTCGCGCGCCTTTCTGCGGCCGGCGATGAAGCGCGCTAATGTCCGCCTCGAAACCCATGCGCTGGCGACCAAAATCCTGTTCGATGGCAGGCGTGCCGCCGGCGTCGAGTATCTGCGCAATGGCCGGGCCGTCACTGCCCTTGCCGGGCGCGAGGTCATCGTCAGCGCCGGCACAGTCGCCACGCCGCAATTGCTGCAGCTTTCCGGCATTGGCCCGGCCGGCCTGCTCCAGAGGTTCGGCATTCCGGTGGTCCACGCCAGTGCCCACGTCGGCGAAAACCTGCAGGACCATCTCGGCATCAACTATACCTACAAGGCCAGCCTGCCGACGCTGAACCAAATTCTCCGGCCATGGTGGGGCAAGCTGCTCGTCGGCACGCAATATCTGCTGCTGCGTCGCGGCCCGCTGTCGATGAGCATGAACCAGGGCGGCGGCTTCTTCCGCACCGATCCGGGCCAGCCGCGCCCCAACATGCAGCTCTATTTCCAGGCCTTCTCCACCGTCATCCCGCGGCTCGGCGAGCGGCCGATCCTGTCGCCCGATCCCTGGCCGGGTTTCTCCATTGGCCTGTCGAACTGCCGCCCCACCAGCCGCGGCTCGATCACGATCCGCTCGCCCGATCCGCGCGATCATCCCAGGATCGTCGCCAATGCCTATTCGACAGAGCGGGACGTTTCCGAAATGCTCGCCGCGGTGAAATTCGTGCGCAGGCTCGCTTCCATGCCCGCACTGGCCGGAATCATCGAGGCGGAGATGCTGCCCGGCCCAGCCTGCCTCACCGACGATGAACTGGTTGCCGATTTCCGCGCCCGCAGCGGCACCGTCTATCATCCGGTCTCGACCTGCCGCATGGGCCCCGATCCCTCCAGATCGGTCGTCGACCCGCGCCTCAAGGTCCACGGCCTCTCATCCCTGCGCATTGTCGACGCCTCGATTTTCCCCGACAGTATCACCGGCAACACCAACGCCGCCGCCATCGTTACGGGTTGGAAGGGGGCGCAGATGATTCTGGAGGATTGGCAATGAGCAAGGTTGCCCCTCATCCCCTGCCGCAGGGAGAAGGAGGCCCGAAGGGCCGGATGAGGGGAAAGGCCGCAACGGAGGAAAACATCCATGAAAATCACCGACGTCAAAACCTTCGTGGTCGCCAATCCACCGCCCGGCATCGGCGGGCGCTATTTCATCTTCGTCAGGCTCACCACCGATGCCAATGTCGTCGGCTATGGCGAAGCCTACAGCGCCGCCTTCGGCCCGCACGTCACCGCTAGGATGATCGAGGATGTCGCCGCACGCTATCTCGTCGGCCACGACCCGCATGACGTGGAAAACTTCTTCCGCCGCGCCTATTCCTCCGGCTTCTCGCAGCGGCCGGACCCATCCGTCATGGGCTGCGTCTCGGCGCTGGAGATCGCCTGCTGGGACATCATCGGCAAGGAGGCCGGCAAGCCGGTCTACAAGCTGCTCGGCGGCCGGGTGCATGAAACGCTGCGCAGCTACACCTATCTCTACCCGGCCGCCGGCAGCGCCGTCCCGGCCGAGGCCGAAAATCCCGAACGCAACGTCTACAACGACCCCGAACTCGCCGCCGAATGCGCGCTCGCCTATGTCGAGCAGGGCTTCAACGCCGTGAAGCTCGATCCCGCCGGCCCCTACACCGCCTTTGACGGCCACCAGCCGCGCCTTGCCGACATCGATCTGTCGGCGCGCATGCTCAAGGCCATCCGCGAGGCTGTCGGCACGAGAGCCGACATCCTTTTCGGCACGCATGGCCAGTTCACCGCGGCAGGCGCGCTGCGCCTGGCCCGCGCCATCGAACCCCATGATCCGCTCTGGTTCGAGGAGCCGGTGCCGCCGGACGCGCCGGAAGCGATGGCCGAGGTGGCGCGCGGCACCTCCATTCCCGTCGCCGCTGGCGAACGGCTGACGACCAGATGGGAGTTCGCCCGCCTCATCGAAAGCCGCGCTGCCGCCATCCTCCAGCCCAATCTCGGCCGCTGCGGCGGCATCCTCGAGGCCAAGAAGATCGCGGCGATGGCCGAGACCCACCACATCCAGATTGCACCGCATTGCTATTGCGGGCCGATCGTCGGGGCCGCCAATATCCAGCTTTCGGTGACGCTGCCGAATTTCCTCATCCTTGAGTCGCTCAAGACCTGGGATGGCTTCCACGCCAAGCTCCTGAAGAACAAGATCGAGTGGCAGCAGGGCCACGTCATCCCTTCGACGGAACCCGGCCTCGGCGTCGAGCTCGACGAGGCGGTCTGCGAGGCCCATCCCTGGACGGGAAGCGAGCTTCACCTGGAGATGTCGCCGAAACCGCTGTTTCCCTGAGCCCAAAAAGCGATTCCGCATCAGCGGCTTGGCGAAGGAAACGGAATCCGGCTGTCAAAAGCACGAGCTGTCGGATCGAAGGATCACGCCCGCATCGGCAGCTTGATTGTCGTGAACACATCCACCTAAAGTTGTAGTCAGTATATCGGCCTTCTCCATAATCACGTCTTTAAACAACGAAATCCCTTCCTATAGATTTCCGCTTTTGACGCGCTCTGACCAGAGCAAAGGGGACCTGAAATGCACATTCAGCCCGATACCATGCGTTCGAAATTCCAGCCAAACCCGCCGCTTGATTTCGCATGGCTCGAAATCACCAACCGCTGCAATCTGCAGTGCAGCCATTGTTATGCGGAGTCGAGCCCCTATTCAGGCGAGAAGGACCTTCTCACGGTTCAGCAATATCTTGGACTCCTGCAGGATCTTCACCGCCTCGGCTGCACGAAGGTGCAGTTCATCGGCGGTGAACCGACGCTCAATCGCGATCTGCCTCGCCTCATCACGGAAGCCCGCCGGCTGGGCTTCGAATTCGTCGAAGTATTCACCAATCTTGTCGCGCTGGATGAATCTCTGCTTCGCCACTTCGTGGAAAACCAGGTAGCGGTCGCCACTTCCTTCTATTCGGCGCGCGAAGAAATCCATGATGCCGTCACCACGCGTAAGGGCAGCTTCCGGCGAACCGTGGCAAATATCCGCCGTGTACTTTCGGCCAAGCTCAGCTTCCGGGCCGGCATCATATTGATGGACATGAATCGGGATCACGCAGACGAAACCAAAGCGTTCCTTGAGGCGCTCGGCGTGGAAAACATCGGCTTCGATCATGTCCGCCAGTTCGGTCGCGCGACCGGCGAAACCGCATGCGGCATGGACGAGCTGTGTGGAAGCTGCGCGGGCGGGACCATCTCGATCGGCCCCGACGGCATCGTTGCACCTTGCAACATGTCCAAGCAATGGGCAGTCGGATCGGTGCTTGAAAGGCCGCTCGAAGCCATTTTGAGCTCACAGCAACTAACCGATATCCGGCACCGAATTCATGACGCCGTCATCGCGCCCGCAAGATCGGCCGAAGAGTTGAAGATGACCTGTGTTCCGAAGACCTGCGGTCCTTATGACGCTTGCTGCCCGACCACCCAGGCTTGTGGACCATGCGCTCCGAACGGCTGTAGTCCTTGCGCCCCGAAGGGCTGAACCTGCGTCGTTCAAACGAAGCCGACGCCATGCGCTGAAACGCGGCCGATTGGGGGCTCGCAGACTCGCGCGCTGATTGGACCAGCGCGCGAATCCCGCTTCACAATGATTCGCGCTTCTGTCATGCATTGTGGCGATTGCCTGTCGCCCTTGCTTCCGGAAGTCTTCCTTGCACCCCTCGATCGAAATTCTCGGCGCCGCCGCCGCCTTCATCACCACGTTCTGCTGGCTGCCGCAGATCCTGAAGATACGCCGCGAGAAGAAGGCGGCCGATATTTCCCTGGTCACCAACGGCGCGCTTGCCGGCGGCATCTTCCTTTGGATCATCTACGGCGCGCTCATCGGCTCATGGCCGGTCATCATGGCCAATACGGTCACCTTCCTGTTCATCGGCGCCATCGTCGCATTGAAGCTGCGCTACGGCTGAGCTGGCAGTGCCTGAGCACCGGAAGCGCATCAGGTGACCGGCAGAGCAGAGTTCCAGACGGATTCTCAGGCTCTTTGGCTTGGCGTCCACCGGTCGTCCGGATTTGCAAAATGCTTCCAGCCGCGATCGCGCGCGCGCCCGAGAGCCGCACGGTAGATGGCCTCGATCCGGGGCAGGATCGCTTCGGGTGACAGCTTGGCCGCCACCATGCGCCGGTCGGCTGCCCCCGCCTCGCCAAGCGATGTCGTCTCGCGGCATAGCCGATCCACCGCCTTTGCCATGCCATCCACCTCGCCCACCGGAAGCAAGCGATCGGCCGGCAGCAGCTCCGACATGTTGCCGACATCGGTGGAGATCACCGGCACGGACTGCGCCATCGCCTCCAGCGGCGCAATCGGCGCTTCCTCGACCCTGGACACGCACAGGAATATGTCCATTGCCGAGATCAGCGAAACCGCATCTTCCCGGTGCCCGGCCAGATGCACGCGCCCCGCAAGCGCCGGATCGGCAAGCGCCTCGCGCCAGCCCGGCAGTTCGTCGCCCTCGGATGCGTCGCCGATCAGCAGCAATTCCGCGTCATGTCCTATCGCGAGCAGTCGCTTGAGCACCAGCAGCGCATCCACCTGGTTCTTGCGCGCGTCTATCTTTCCGACCGCGCCAAGCAGCAGCGTGTCGTCGCGGATGCCGAGCTCGCGGCGCGCGGCAGCCCTTGCCTCGGCCGTCACCGGCTGGACACTGGCGAGATCGAACATGTTCGGGACGACATGCATGCGGCTGCGCGAAACAAGGAGCCGGCTCGTATAATAGTCCGCGGTCGGCCGGCTCAGCCCCACCACCGCATGGGCGAAGCGCCAGGGAATCTGGAACCGGCGCGCATGCGCCGTCATCACCGCGGGCGTGCCGTCGACAATGGTGTAGATCATCGCCAGCTTGTTGGCCCGGTTGCCATGGGCATGAACCAGTGCGCGGCCCCAGTCGCGGATCGGATAGCCTGTCTTGCGCAGCTCGGCGGGGCTGGTCTTGAAGCTGGATTCCAGCTTCTTCAGCGGCCCGGCGAATGTCTGGCGTCCGATCCATGAGTCACGCGGATAGACCAGCATCACCTCATGGCCGGCGCGGATCTGCGCGTCGATCAGCATCTTCGTGCTGGTTGCCACGCCGTTCAACGCGCTATGGCCTACGAGGTGGGCAATCTTCATCGAAATCAGCCGTTGTTGGTTGGCGAAGGGCGGACGGTCGGCCTCCCTCCTAGCGCGTTCCGCAGCATTGCGCAAAGCTGCCGTTCAGCCTCGCGATGGACGGAATGCTCCTGACACCGCACTGTCAGGAAGCCGCCGGCAATGTTCAAATCGGCCGTCGGGCTCTTTCCATTCCAGCGAACTCCCACCATATTCGCCGCATGGTCAAAACTCCCGCAAAGAAGGGCGGCGGCTTCGAGGAAGCGCCGCAGGCTGAATTTACCGGCGCGCCGCTGACCGGCTCGATCTCCGATTGGGCCGGGCAGATCGCCAAGGAGGCGGAGCGCCGCCCCTCATCCCCTACCGGACCTTCTCCCCGTGGAAACGGGGAGAAGGATGACGGCCGCGACGCTGACGCCCCCCTCTCCCCGTTCTCGCGGGGAGAGGGTAAGGGTGAGGGGCAACAGAAAGCTGCCAAGCCCAGCAAAAAAATCCCCGAGCGCTTAGCCGCCGCCACGCGCACCGCGCGCGGCACCTCGATGGGCGGCGCCGCCACCGCGAGAGAACGCGCCGCGGCCGGCCTGAACCCGGTCGCCGGCCTCGATGTCTCACTTGAAGAGGCCGAGAAACTGCTTGCAAGTCTCCGCCCGAAGGGCGGCAAGCGCGACCGCGCGTCGGCCGGCCAGGCCGCCCCCGCTGAGCCCAGCGCGCAGCGCGATACGGGCCTGAGCGAAATAAGCGGCGTCACCGCCACCGTGGCCGCCCTTTCGGCGCTGATCGAATCCGGCAACCCGCTGCACAAGAACGGGCAGGCATGGGTTCCGCACCGCCCCGCCCGCCAGGAGAAATCCGAAGGCGGACTGGCGATTAAGATGGTCTCCGACTTCGAACCCGCCGGCGACCAGCCGACCGCCATCAACGATCTTGTCGCCGGCATCGGCGACAACGACCGCACCCAGGTGCTGCTCGGCGTCACCGGCTCGGGCAAGACCTTCACCATGGCCAAGGTCATTGAGGAGACGCAGCGTCCCGCCCTTATCCTGGCGCCCAACAAGACGCTCGCCGCCCAGCTCTATTCGGAGTTCAAGAAGTTCTTCCCCGACAATGCGGTGGAGTATTTCGTCTCCTATTACGACTACTACCAGCCCGAGGCCTATGTGCCGCGCACCGACACCTTCATCGAGAAGGAATCGTCGATCAACGAGCAGATCGACCGCATGCGCCACTCCGCCACCCGCTCGCTCCTGGAGCGCGACGATGTCATCATCGTCGCCTCGGTCTCCTGCATCTACGGTATCGGCTCGGTCGAGACCTATACGGCCATGACCTTCCAGATGGAGGTCGGCGACCGGCTCGACCAGCGCCAGTTGCTCGCCGACCTCGTCGCCCAGCAATATAAGCGCCAGGACATCAATTTCGTGCGCGGCTCGTTCCGCGTGCGCGGCGACACCATCGAGATTTTCCCGGCCCACCTTGAGGATTCCGCCTGGCGCATCTCCATGTTCGGCGACGAGATCGAGGCGATCACCGAATTCGATCCGCTGACCGGCCAGAAGACCGGCGACCTCAAGAGCGTCAAGATCTACGCCAATTCGCACTATGTCACGCCGCGCCCGACGCTCAACCAGGCGATCAAGTCGATCAAGGAGGAGCTCAAGCACCGTCTGGCCGAGTTGGAGAAGGCCGGCCGCCTGCTGGAGGCGCAGCGGCTGGAGCAGCGCACCCGCTTCGACCTGGAGATGCTGGAGGCGACCGGCTCCTGCGCCGGCATCGAGAACTATTCGCGCTATCTCACCGGGCGCGCGCCCGGCGAGCCGCCGCCCACTCTGTTCGAATATGTGCCGGACAATGCGCTGATCTTCATCGATGAAAGCCACGTCACCATCCCGCAGATCGGCGGCATGTATCGCGGCGACTTCCGCCGCAAGGCAACCCTCGCCGAATATGGCTTCCGCCTGCCCTCCTGCATGGACAACCGCCCGCTGCGCTTCGAGGAGTGGGACGCGATGCGCCCGCTCTCCATAGCCGTCTCGGCCACGCCGGGTGGCTGGGAGATGGAACAGTCCGGCGGCGTCTTCGCCGAGCAGGTTATCCGCCCCACCGGCCTGATCGATCCGCCGGTCGAGGTGCGCCCGGCCAAGACCCAGGTCGACGATGTCGTCGGTGAAATCCGCGAAACCACCGCCGCCGGCTACCGCACGCTGGTCACCGTGCTCACCAAGCGCATGGCCGAAGACCTCACCGAATATCTGCACGAGCAGGGCGTGCGCGTGCGCTACATGCATTCCGACATCGACACGCTGGAGCGCATCGAGATCCTGCGCGACCTGCGCCTCGGCGCCTTCGACGTGCTGGTCGGCATCAACCTGTTGCGCGAGGGCCTCGACATTCCCGAATGCGGCTTCGTCGCCATCCTCGACGCCGACAAGGAAGGTTTTCTCCGCTCCGAAACCTCGCTGATCCAGACCATCGGCCGCGCCGCGCGCAATGTCGACGGCAAGGTCATCCTCTACGCCGACCAGATCACCGGCTCCATGGAGCGGGCGATGGCCGAAACCAATCGCCGCCGCGAAAAGCAGATGGCGTGGAACGAGGCCAACGGCATCACGCCGGAAAGCGTCAAGTCACGCATTTCCGACATTCTGGAATCGGTCTACGAGAAGGACCATGTGCGCGCCGACATTTCCGATTTCGCCGCCGATGGCGCCATGGTCGGCAACAACCTCAAGACGCATCTGGAAGCGCTCGACAAGCAGATGCGCGACGCCGCCGCCGATCTCGACTTCGAGCGCGCCGCCCGCATCCGCGACGAGATCAAGCGCCTGCGCGAGGCCGAGCTTGCCATTTCCGACGACCCGCTCGCCCGCTATGCCGAGGCCGAAAGTCCGGTTTCCGGCCGCGAGAAGGGCAAGCACAACAAGGGCCGGGCGCGGCATAGAACCGTGGGCGAAGGGGAAGATGACGGCGCGAGCACCCTCTTCCGCAAGCCGCATCTGGACGAGATGGGCGCCGACGGCGCCGTGCCGGTGAAGAAGCCGCTGTTCCAGAAGCCTTCGCTGGACGACATGGGGCCGGGCACCGACGCGGCGAAACCCGCCGGCGCGATCTCGCGCTCGCTGTTCAAGAAGCAGACCGCCGCCGAGGCCCACGGTTCGGACTACGGCGTGCCGGAGGACTCGCGCCGCTCACTTTTCAAGAAGAACTCGCTCGACGAAATGACCGTCCGCCGCACCGAAAAGCCGGTTCAGGGCGTCAAGCCGGCAAAGCCGGATCTTCCTTCTCCCCGTTCACGAGGAGAAGGTGGCCCGGAGGGCCGGATGAGGGGCAGCGCCGACCAACCCCGGGACGACGCGCCAAAACCCATCCACCGCGAGCGCGCCGGCATCGGCTCCTACGAAGACCCTGCCGATCGACGCCAGAAGCGCCGCCCGGGGAAGTCCGGCAGGCCGGGCCGGTAAGCCGCGCGACCTTTCTCCCGTCCACGGCGCGCAGGGCGCTACTGCGTTGCGATATCGTTCGCTGCCGGCAAGCCGTCGCTTGCTCCCGCTTTGACAAGCCCTTCGCGGAGGTGTTGCGCGTCGGATTCCTGGGCGTAGTGCAACGTGGCAAGGAACGATTCGATGCCAAACTCGGGAGCGAGCGCTCTGGCCTTCTCCAGATGGGCGGAAGCAGCGATGCCATCGCCGAGCCAGCCGTAGCAGGCGGCAATGAACGCATGCTGGACGTCATCCATGGTCGATAGGTGCATGAATGCCTCGATCGCCTCGCCATACTGACGCGCAGCGAAATGCGCCTTCCCGAGATGGCTCCAAAATCGTTCGGGATGATGGGGATTGAGCCGCATCGCCTTTCGGATCCACTCTACCCCCTCTTCCGGCCGCCCCAGCCACGTCAGAAGCTCGCCTTGCTGGACCACCACCAGGTCGTAATTGGGGTTCAGGAAAAGGGCCCGCTCCTGGTGATAACGTGCCGTCGTCAGCTCGTTGTTGTTCACGTTCACCGCAGCGAGAATGCGATGCACATCGGCGTCGTTGTCGTCCAGCGCCAACGCGCGCTCCAGTTCGGCGACGATCTCGGCCCAGACCGCGTCCTTGTCGTCACACCATCCGTGGACCCACGCTTGCCCGAGGATGCAGGCCCGCCAGGCATGGGCATGCGCATAGCCGGGGTCGAGTGCGACGGCCCTGTCTATGAGCAACCGGGCCTGTTCATTATCCGCAACCGTGCCGCGGTGGTGCAGCACCTTGGCTGCAAGAGCGCACTCGTAGGCGGCCATGTTCGCCGGTTTCGTGCGGGCGAGCTGATCTCGCTGGGCAGCCTCTACGCGCCCGGGGAGAGTGGCGGCTATCGCGGCCGTCACCTCGTCCTGGATGGCGAAAATGTCATCCAGTCTTCGGTCGTATTTGTCAGCCCAGACATGGGCATCGTTGATCGCATCGACGAGCTGAACCGTCACGCGCACCCTGTCGCCGATCTTCCGGACGCTGCCCTCCACCAGGTATTGAGCCCCAAGCCTTCCGGCCACCTCACGCACGTTAACCGGCTGGTTCTTGTAGACGAAACTGGAATTGCGCGAGATGACGAAGAGCTCGTGGCGGCGGGACAGTTCGGTGATGATGTCTTCGGTCAGACCGTCCGCGAAAAACTCCTGGTCGGAATCGCCGCTCATATTGTTGAACGGCAGCACCACGATCGAGGGTTTGGAGACGGCTCGCTTCGCGTCAGTCTCTTCCGAGGAAGCCGGCAGGACGGAGCCTTCGAGCCCAACACGAAAAAGATGCACGGGGCGGCTGATGTTCTTCAGCATCTTCTCGCCCAAATCCTCGACGGGCACTTCGAGGCGGTCGGCAATTTGCGTCGCCACTGCAGCCGTCACGCAGATACCCCCGACATCGGCCAATTGTTCGATGCGAGCGGCGATATTCACGCCATCGCCAAAGATGTCGTCGTCGTCGAAAATGATGTCGCCGAGATTGATGCCGATCCTGAATTCGATCCGCCGATCCTGGGCCACGTCGGCATTGCGCCGCTTCATGCGCTGCTGGATCTCGATGGCGCATTTCACCGCGTCGGTCACGCTCTGGAATTCGACAAGCATGCCGTCGCCCGTCGTCTTGATGATCCGGCCCTTGTTCTTTGCGATGGCGGGATCGATCAATTCTATCCGGTGCGTTCTGAGGCGGGCGATCGTGCCTGCTTCATCGGCCTCCATCAGCCGACTATAGCCTGCCATATCGGCCGCCAGTACTGCGGCGAGCCTCTGTTCCATCGATTTGCCAACGGAACGAATTCTATCGCACCCCGTCGCAATCGCCTACCTACTAAATTAGCGTCACCTTTATTAGTGCCCCGCTCTAAAGGAAGCTCGGCGGCGAACGCTCCCTGTCAAGAAGGGCTGACGGCCGCCGTCCCTTCTCCCGTGCCGAAGCTTTCCTTCTCCCCGTTCACGGGGGTTCGAAGGGCGGGCCGAGACAAGTGGCTCGGCCCCGGCGGTGGCCAGCAGGGCCGGATCAAGAGGCAGCGCTCCGTCGTACCAGTTGGGTACCACCGCCGCCGCATCGTCATCCTCGGGCTTGACCCGAGGATCCATGCCTCGCCCGAACGAGCAGCGCTCATACGGCAAAATCTCCGGGCGCCGGTGGTTTCACGCAATATTCTGCTTCGCCTGCCTTGCCCCGACATGCCGGGCGAAATTGTCCAGGATCGCCTGCCAACCATCGCGCTGCTGTTCCAACGGGTACTCGGTCTCGGCGTCGAAGGTTACACGGACAACAACCGCATCTGCGTCCGGATCGAACTCGACCGTCGCAGTGCGGTCGCCGAATGCATAATCGATGCGCTTGTACTCCACGATCTTCGTGTAGGTGCCCGCGAAGTCGAATCCCATGCTGCCATCCTTTGCCTCCATCCGGGAGGAGAATGCGCCGCCCTCGCGCAGGTCCACCGTCGCGGCAGGGCAGTGCCAGTCATCCGAGGCGGAATTCCAGTGCATGATGTCTTCAGGTGTGGTGTAGGCCCGCCAGACCTCCTCAACCGGTGCCGCGACAGAGGTTTCAACGCAGATTCTTTCAGTGCCCATTGTTCGCTCCCAATTAGTAGCTGAATCGGCAGACGCCAGACGCTTGCGCCTACTGGTTGATTTCGGGTTCGACGAGCCTTGCGAGCTTGCGCAGGGATTCCTGCCAGCCGAGATAACAGGCTTCGAGGGGGATAACGTCCGGCACGCCTTCCTGCTCGATGTGGATTTCCGTGCCGACCGACACGGCCTTCAACGTCACGGTGACCTTCATCTCGCCCGGCAAGTTGGGATCATCGAACTTGTCCGTGTAGACTAGGCGCTCACCAGGTACGAGTTCCAGATACGTGCCGCCAAAGGAGTGGCTGTCGCCCGTGGTGAAATTCCGGAACGACATCCTGTGATTGCCGCCGACCTTCGCATCCAGCTCATGGACGGTGCAGGTAAACCCGAATGGCGGAAGCCAGCTCGCAACCGCATCCGGTTCGAGGAACGCGCGATAGAGCTTTTCGGGCTTGGCGGGAAAGACGCGGTGCAGACGGACAGTATTGGGCATGGCTTTCTCCCTATGGTTCGATTTCACTTGGTTGTTCGGTAGTCGCCGGGCTGAAGAGCAGCTTCAGATACCGCTGAAGGTGGTCGATGCTCTCGACAGCGCGTTGTGGTTCGCCGCTCGCCTTCGCGAGGATGAACGCACCCTGGATGACGGCCTGGGTGTGCAGCGCCAAGCTTTCAGCCGTGAACTCGCACTTGACGCCATATCGATCCATGGCGGCTTCGATGTCGGCAACCAGCGTGTCCGCATGGCCGGAAATGCTGTCCCAGCACGCTTTCTGGATCGCTGGACTCGTGCCATAGGCCTCCTGCGTCATGGTGCCGACAAGGCAGGTAAACTCCGGCAATGCGCCCTGGATCAGTTGCTTGCGAAATGCGACATAGCCCAGCAGGCGTTCGAGCGGATCGTCAGCGTCATGATAGGGCGCGCTTTCAAACAGCTCCCCCGTCACTTCCGACCACCGGCCCGCCGCGGCGACCGCCAAATCTTCCTTGCTGGCGAAATGGTGAAAAAACGCCCCTTTCGATACGCCCGCCTCCGCGCAGATTTCGTCGACCGTGGTGGCCGCATAGCCCTTGGCGCGAATGACGTCAAAGGCGGCTTCCAGCAGGTTTTGCTTGGTCAACGGGTTCTGTTTTCTAGGCATTTCGCACTCCATGTCTAAACACATACCAACTAGTCGGTATTTAATCAAGCCAAAATTCAGACGAGGATCGAGGCTTCTGCGATGAGCGACGCTGGCCGCAAAGTCGCGGCCTACGTTACCGCTACCCAACGCGGTACAGCATCGAGCTCATACCGCTGCTTCTGAGGACAAAATTCACTCAAGAAATCGATAAAGCTGTTTCAAAACAAGCCCCTTACGCGTCAACAGCTTCCCATTTCATCCACGCCCTCCGCACCCTTGCCTCACCATTCTCGCGGGAACCGGGACCAGGGAGAATGGCGGTGACCCCCCCGCGCCGTGGTAGGTGCGGGCATGTAGAGAAGTGAGGAACGGTCCGCACAGCGGACGAAAAGCTAACGATTTGGGCTTTCGAGTGACGAACGCCCGGAGCCATAGCGAAGGGCCGGACAGACCGGCGTGCTTCGGCCAGGCTGAAAGTCCGCTCACCGGCGAGACGCGCATTCGCTACCAGCCTCCGGATTCCACCCGTTGCTGCCCTTCAGCTAGCACCCAGGTCGCTCGTATCCCCGACTGAATTGAGCAATAACATTAATCATCGTCATCACCGTCATCGTCATCATCGTAGCGGTCACGATAGCGGTCCCGCTCGCGATGCTGATCACCGCTCCAATCTTCAATAAACACTCGGCGCTTAACGTAGCGCTCGCAATAACCGTCCTCGCAATAAGTTTCGACAATCCGCTCGCGTACCACGCCGTTGTTGGATGAGCTATTCGAGCTCGTATTCGACGATTGGCTCCCCGCCTGGGCCGAGTTGGTCGCCAAGGCTGCAATAGCAAACAGGACAAACTCGATACGCATGGCTTTCTCCTTCGCTGGCCATCACATTAAGCCATCGAGCTTGAACCGTCGATGAACAGCGGCCCGGAACGATCCCAGTCTGCGACGGGTCGATCCTGGATCCCGGCGCAACCCTCCATTTCCAAGGAGTTGGTCCAAGGAGCGCTCATGCATTTGCTCCTTTGATGAAGGACAAAACTTCACTCAACGCCGATAAAAACCTTTTCGAAACAACGCATTTTGCCAGCGATATCCCCCATTTCATCCCCGCCCTCCCCACCTACCCTATCCTTGCCTCACTGTTCTCACGGGAACCGGGTCTAGAACCGGGATCAGGGAGAATGGCGGTGACCCTCCCCCGCGCCGTGGTACGTGCGGGCATGTAGAGGGGTGAGGAACGGTCCGCACAGCGGACGAAAAGCCAACGATTTGGCTTTTCGAGTGACGAACGCCCGGAGCCATAGCGAAGGGCGGACGGGCCGGCGTGCTTCGGCCGGGCGCAAATGCCTCGCTGGAAGCATGCGGAGAAGCCGCGGCGTACTCCCCGTCAGGGCGACGGGATCGGGGCGCTGTGACCGGCCGACCTTTGGGACAGACACCGGACGGGCGGTCGAAGGACCGCACGAAAACAAAAAAGATGAGCGCGTCCCCGGCCGCCCGTCTTCCCAACTTCCGCAACACCCGGCTCCCATGGAAGCGCGGCGCAGCAGGCGCTCGCGCGCCGTCCAGAACAAGGAGACTTCCCATGCCCCATTCCGCAACGCTTCAGGCCAGGCTGCAAAAGGTGCTGGGCGAACTGCCTCCACGCATTGCCGACCTGTTCGCGCCGCACCCCTGGCCTTCGGCCGATATTCTGGCGCTGGCGCGCCTTATGGCCACCGAGGCCGGCATTCCGGAAAAATGCGGCCGGGCGGATTGCCGGCGTGCCGGGCGGTGTCGCGCCGCCGCCATCGGCAAGGCCGGCCCGGCCTGCGGCGCGCATTGGTCGGATGCCGAGCTTGCCCGGCTCGAGGCAGCGGCCGAGGGCATGGTGTTTGCCCATCTGCTCGCCGAACGCCGCGCCACCGAAATGCGCAAGGTGTTAGCGCCATAGGGCAAGTGCGGCTTTTCCAGAGGCCGCTGCTCTAGGCGCGGCCGGCAATCGCGGCTATTGATCCGGCAAATAGAGGCCAGGCCGAGGGGATTTGCGTGAAGAGAGGGCTTCGACTTTGCGTTCTTGCAGCTTGTTTGACGTCATTGCCGATAGCTTCGCATGCCGAGTGGCGGGCGGTCGAGAAGGTGCGGAGCTATGCCATTTCAGGCAAATCCGGCGCTGAACTTTATGCCTCGATCGGCGAGCGCGGCCCCAAGGTGGGCGCAAATGTCCGCGCCATCGCGCATACGGATTTCAAGCTGACCTGGTCGCGGAAATACGAACCGCAGGAAGACAATGCCTGCACCCTGGTTTCGGCGCGGCCCAACCTTGTCATCACCTATATGCTGCCCAAGCCGGCCGACCATTTGCCGGTCGCCACCCGCGAGAACTGGGAGACCTTTGCCGCCGGCGTGCACGCCCACGAACTGGTACATGGCGACTTCATCAAGAAGATGGTCGAGGAAATCGAGGCCGTGAGCGTCGGCCTGTCCGTTACCGATGATCCCGAATGCCGCAAGATCAGGGCCGAACTGACGAAACATCTCTCCCGGCTCTCGCTTGCGCAACGGCAGCGCAGTCGCGACTTCGACCGGATCGAACTCAGCGAAGGCGGCAATATCCACCAGCTCATCCTCAAGCTGGTGAACGGCCATTGAGCATGATCCGTCTCTTGCATCTGCTGGCGCAGCCTGTAACCTGATCTATAGTTGAGGTTACAGACAAATGGAAAATGGCGACATCAAACGCACGCTCACCGTCGGCGACGTAGCCGCACGCAGCGGCATCGCGGTCTCCACCGTTCACTTCTATGAGGCGAAAGGATTGATCGAGGGCTGGCGCACCGAGGGAAACCAGCGCCGCTATCATCGGGCCGTCCTGCGCCGCATCGCCATCATCAGGATCGCCCAGCGCGCCGGCATCTCGCTTTCGATCATCCGCGATGCGCTCGCCGACCTGCCTCATGATCATGTGCCGAACGCTCGCGACTGGCGGCGCTTCACCGACGCCTGGAAGGATATGCTGCAGGAACGGATCGTCAGCCTCATGCAGCTCCAGGATCAGATTGCAAGCTGTATCGGCTGCGGCTGCCTTTCCCTCGAGGAATGCCCGCTACGGAATCCGGGCGACGAGCTCGGCAAGCAAGGCGCGGGTCCCAGGCGGTTGATATCAAAGCCCTGATGCCCGGACAATTTCGCGCACCTCGGAAGGCAGGGTGCCTATTGACCTCAACTATGGTTGAGGTCCTAGAAGACATGTCGGCAAGCGACGAGTGGTCGCGTGAAGGAGTGCCGACATGCAAAATAACATTGAAAATACGGCTTCGGCGACGATCGCCGTCGAAAGCGCCCCGGCCCGCTGGGGCGACCTGCTCAGCGGAAGGAATGGCCTCTATGCGTTCGCCCTCGCCGGGGGCGTCACGCTTCACGCCCTCAACATGTATATCGCGACGACTGTCATGCCGTCGGTCATCGCCGATATCGGTGGTCTCGATTTCTACGCCTGGACCACGACGCTTTTCGTCGTGGCCTCGATCCTCGGCGCCGCGCTGACCGCCAAGCTCCTGAACGGCGCTGGCCCGCGCGGCGCCTATATTATCGCGACGATCCTCTTCGCGGCGGGAACGCTGATCTGCTCGATCGCCATCAACATGCCGGCGATGCTCGCCGGCCGCAGCATTCAAGGGCTGGGCGGCGGCTTTCTCTATGCGCTCGCCTACGGGTTGACGCGCGTGGTGCTTCCGGAGCGGCTCTGGGGCCGCGCGATCGCCTTGATCGCCGCCATGTGGGGCGTCGCGACGCTCATCGGGCCTGCCGTCGGCGGCATATTCGCCGAGTATGGCGCATGGCGTGCCGCTTTCTGGTCGTTGCTGCCCTTCGCCGGCGTTTTCGCAATTCTGGCCTTCGCCACGCTTCCCCGCAGCAGTTGGGACAAGAACGAGCGATCCTCGGTACCGCTCCTGCAGCTTGCCCTGCTCACGGGCGCGGTTCTCGCCGTCTCCGCCGGAAGTCTATCGTCCGATGCTTGGTGGAAGATAGCAGGCCTCGTCGCCGGCCTTGCCCTCATCGCCTTGATCGCGGCAGTCGAGACGCAGGCCGAGGCGCGGCTGCTGCCCAGGCGATCCTTCAATGTCGCGACCCCGCTCGGTGCCCTCTATCTCATCATCGCCTTGCTCATGCTCAGCATGCAGCCCGAAATTTTCGTGCCCTACCTGCTCCAGCACCTGCACGGGCAATCGCCGCTCTGGGCCGGCTATCTCGCCGCCCTGATGGCGATCGGCTGGACGGTGGCGTCGTTCCTCAGCTCGCGTTGGCAGGAGGGCAGCGGCAACCGGCTCATCATCGCCGGCCCCGTTCTGGCCCTTATTGGTCTTGCTCTGCTCGCCATCTTCCTGCCGATCGACGGCGCCGGTGACTGGCTACTGCTCGCGCCGATCTGCCTGGGGCTCATCCTGATCGGCTTCGGAATCGGCCTCGCCTGGCCGAGCCTGGTCACGCGGGTCTACCAGAACGCCCCCGCGACCGAGCAGGATCTTGCGGCGGGTGGCATGACGACCGTTCAGCTCTTCGCCATCGCGTTCGGGACAGCTTGCGCCGGCATGGTCGCGAACTTCGCCGGCATCGCCGAGCCCGGAGGCATGGCCGGGGCCTCGAACGCCGCGCTCTGGCTCGCGGTCATCTTTGCCGTCGCGCCCGCTCTGGGAATTGCAATCGCAGTGAAAGTCGCACGCCTCACCGGTAAAAGGGGGTGAGACGTGCATCGGCCCGCCTCACGCCGCCTTCGACCGGTCACGGCCAGGCTGTCAGCAGGGGCCGTTCTGATCGACGATCCGATAATCGGCGGCGCGCGCCTCACAAGCGTTGGGGAAGGTGCGCACCGCGCCGCTCCTGGTAGCGCAGACTGGCGCGTATTCGCGCGTGCAAGCTACCGGACCTGTACCCGGTCGAGGTGGTCGCGTGCCCCAGTCGCCGGGGCCGGGGCGCGGCGGGCGCGAGCCCCAATCACCAGGACCGCTTGGTCCGCCACCCCATCCGCCGGAGCTGCGACATTGGCCAGGGTAAACAATGCGATAGCCGGCACGGTCGGCCTCGCAGGCATTCGGAAAACTCTGACGGCTCGGGCCACGTTCACCGCAGACCGGCTGATATTCACGCGTGCAGAAGCGCGGAACGGGCTCCGGCCGGGACCCCGGATAAGGCCCGGGCATCTCGACCACGGTGCAGGCCGACAGCGCCGTCGCCCCAAAAAACAAGGCCAGGCCGCGGCCGGAAAATATTGTCCCAAACAAACCCATGAAATCCTCTCCTTGGCCATGTCCCGCCATGCAACGCCTATGGTTGCAAATTGATCCTCGCGATTCCAGCGGCAATTGCAATCCTGCGGCGCTCGCGACCCGGCCCACAGCCCGCTGATTTCATTGCGCTTTGCGATGGCAGTCTGTCGATTGCCGTCATCGGCCATCTTGCAAGAAGCCTCGTTCCGTGCGATAAATTTCTTGTTCGGGCGTTTGCTGACCCGGAGACTGGAACGTTTTGGACGAGCCCTTTCCCCGACATCGTGAATATCTGACAGCCTCGTTTCGCAGCGGGGGTGTTTTGCTACGCGCGAAGGCATGACCGCCGAGCAACAAGCAAAAGTCAGGCTGAAACCGGACAACATTCGGACCTGACCAACGAAACGGGAAAAGGAGTTCCCAAATGTCCCAGAGCGGAACGGTAAAATTCTTCAACGCCACCAAAGGCTTCGGTTTCATCACCCCCGATGACGGCGCCAAGGACGTGTTCGTCCACATTTCCGCCGTGGAGGCGTCGGGCATGCGCACGCTCATCGACGGCCAGAAGGTCACCTTCGACGTCGAACCCGACCGTATGGGCAAGGGCCCGAAGGCGGTCAATCTCAGCGCCGCCTGAGGCGAATAACGTAAGCTGGGCTCCGAGCCCGGCGATTGGCGTTCCAGCCGGCCGGACGAATTGCCCGGCCAAGCTGAAGCATGCCAACATAAGACATGAGATACCGGCGTGCCCTGTGCTTCCGAGCGAAGCGCGGCGCGCCGGTTTGCATTTCCGAGTTGGCGCAACGAAAACTTTTTCTTGCCCCTTCGGCCAAAATATTGGAGAAATTCCGGCTTCGGGCATTTGCCGGCCCGGAGATTGGAATGGCCTGAACCGGACTGTCGCAAGGCGGCCCGGCTGGATCGCGAAAAGAGAGGGCAGGCATAGCCCCGGTGCGATAAACTGTTTCTTCTCCTCCAGTGAATGAACGAGTCGGCGCGGGCGTATCCCGGCCGAAATAGCCTATGAGGGGATCATAAGGAGTTTCCCATGCCGCAGACCGGCACTGTCAAATTCTTCAACCATGCCAAAGGCTTCGGCTTCATCACACCCGATGACGGCGCCAAGGACGTATTCGTCCACATTTCGGCGGTTCAGGCTTCCGGGCTTCCCGGACTTGAAGACGGGCAGAAGGTGACCTTCGAGACCGAGCCGGACAAGCGCGGCAAAGGACCCAAGGCAGTCAATCTCACGATCGGCTAGCCACGAACGCGCCGGAAAGCTTCGTACTTTTCGGGAAGTCCGCGTTAGACGATGACTACCTGACTACCGGACACGCTGCGCTTATCCGTGTGGCGGACGGCTATCGAACAAAAAAGCCGGGTGTCCTGCCCGGCTTTTTCGATGAGGCACGACGTTCTCCTCTCCCCTTTCCATTCTCATGTTTCGTCCACACTTAAGACGCAAAAAACTGTTCAGCCTGCGTTCAGGCTCGACATTCTATATTTGCTTCAAGCTTGGCGGCGGCGGGATCGGACGAAGGAGACCGACATGAACCGGATTTTCAGGACCACCATCTTTTCGGCGGCTGTCGCCGCCACCACGCTGGCCATGTCGTTTTCGGCCGATGCCGGGGACCGCTGGCGCCATCACCGCCACAACAATGGCGATGCCGTGGCCGCCGGCGTGTTGGGCCTCGCGGTCGGCGCCCTGGCCGCCGGCGCCCTCACCCAGCCCCGCTACTATGAGCGCCGCTACTATGAGCCGGACTATACCTATGTGGAGCCGCGCTACACCTACCGCCGCTATGTCCGCCCCGCCCCCGTCTATGTCGAACGCTATGGAGCTGAGCCGTGGTCGCCGGCATGGTACCGCTACTGCGAAAGCCGCTATCGCTCTTTCAACCCGCGTTCCGGCACCTTCATCGGTTATGACGGGCTGGAGCATTTCTGCGTCGCCAACTGAGTCAGCCGGCACCGTCGCCAGGAGAAGGCCGCCGGTCGATGTGGTTCCATCGACCGAGGGCTTCGACGCCGCAGATCGAAGCCGTTTCGGCGTCCGCAGGATGTAGCCCCTCTGGCCGGCTACAGCGTCGCGAAGGTCACCATTTCCTGCGCCTTCGCTCTTTGTATCCGGCCAGGTGACCTCACACCATTTCGACCAGATTTATGAGTTCACGATCTAGTTCTCGGCCTGATGCGGGTCGGCCAGCGCCGCGGCTGGCCGGCTGATTGGAACCTTGGTGCGCGAGGTTCGCTTGGCGAGCGCCTTCGCGCCGCTGCGTTTGAGGATCGCGCGGAAGCTCGGATGCATCCCGCCATCCGTGTAGGCGTGGGTGGTCAGCGTCGCGCCAGCCGTCGCCATCTCGATTGCCCGCATGTCGGCATCCCGCTTGGCGATCAGCGCCGGCGATTGCATGGTGGTCATTGGCGGACAGGCGGCAAGCGGATCGGCGGGCTCCCCGCCCTCGAACTCGGCGTCGAAAACATAGCGGCCTTCGCATGCCGAAACTTTCGGCTGACGCTTGGCAACTTCGAAAATGTCATACCCTTCCTTGAGGTTCTTCCAGAATGGCATATTCGGGTCGTTGCGATATTCGGCCATGTTCTTCGGCGTCATCCGGAACGGAAAAGCCTGCACCTGGAACGCAGTCTGTCCTCCCCTCAGAGCCTCGCGCACGACCGCATAAATCTCTGCCACTCCCTCGTCGGTCATCGCATAGCAACCGGATGACGAGCAGCCGCCATGCACCATCAGCGCATCGCCGGTGTAACCGAGCGCGCTTTCGAGCCGGTTGGGGAAACCGAGATTGAACGACAGGTAGTATTGCGACGCCGGATTCAGCATAGACGCGGAAATTTGATAGAAGCCCTCAGGCGTCTGGCGATCGCCGGCTGCCTTCTTGGGTCCGAGTTTTCCTGACCAGCGGCACGTCGGATAGGTCTTCAGCAGCGCATAACGGCCCGAGCGGTTGCGTTTCCACACCTCCAGCTCGCTTTCCCGCTTGAATATCCGGATCAGGACAGGATCGGACGGCTTCATCTGCCGCGCGTTCATCTGGCTCATCAGCTTGGCCGGAATCGGCTGGTTCGCCTTGGTGTCGACGTCCAGAACGCTGGAGACGCAGCCGGAAAGCAACACCGACGCAGCACACAGAATCGCAATTTTGCGCAACGAATAAACCAACCGACGGCCCCGGAAAATTCTTGTCCCGCTCGCTCCATTGCACGGTTGTGTGGCGGAACTGCGGGCACATACTGATGTCAAGAAGCTATTCTTGGCCAGCATGATTAATGAAGAATTTACGCGCCGGGCCTCTTTTGCGTTCTCCGACTTGCGCTCACGTCTCGTCGCGAAACAGGATTTCTCCGGTGCCGAACACCGCATTGTCGCCGCCGAATTTGCTCGGCGACTTGCCGAGGAGCGGCCGCTTGAGAATGCCTTCGGCCACCAGATAACGGTCGATGACAGCGGCGAAGGCGATGTCTGGCGCACCGCATTCGACAAAACTCGGCGACAGCTTTTCCGGCCTTCGATCAAGCAGAATGGAGCCCCGCCGCATGAGATAGCCCGGCATGGCCCCGACCCCGCCGGTAGCCACGAGCGTGCCGGCGATCATGCGGGCACCGGCATGATCGCCACAGCCCTTGAGCACCGCGATGACGCCGCGTCGCATGCGGTCCGCCGCGAAATTTCCGGCACTGCCGTTCACGATCAGCACGCCGCCGCTCATGCCGGCAAGTTCTCCAGCCAGCGGCCCGCCAAGATGATCGTCCGCATTGCCGGCGATTTCGATGCGCCCGCCCTGCATGCATGAGCCGGCATGCGGCCCCGCGTCGCCGTCGATGACCAGGCGTCCGCCCTTCATGTTGCGGCCGGCCTGCGCGCCGGCATCGCCGACCACACGAATCTCGCCCTCCGTCAGCCCTGAACCGACGCCGTCAAACCGGCGGCTGCCCCCCTCAAAGACGATGCTGGCCACTTCGCTGCCGGAAATGCGGAACAGATCGCCGACCGAAAGCGCCCGTTTCGATTGGCCGAGCCGTATTTTCTCGATGTCCCGAACCGGCATTCCGCCGAGCTTTTCGGGTGTCAATGGCGACAGGTCGAGCCGTTCGGGCGGCGCCGACAACAGCGAAAAGGTCAGCGCGCTCACGGCAGCAGTTCCTTCAAATGATAGTGGAATTTGCCGAGCTTGCCGCCGTAGTTGCCGGCGCTGATGCGCAAAGCGCCCTTTTGCGGGCCGAGGTTGGTGACTGCCTCAATGCCGGCCCGCATCGCGGCCGCGACCGCTTCGCTGGTCTCGCCGTCGATCACGATTTCCAGCACCGCATTGACGCCTGGATCGAGCTCGCTCCTGACCACGCCGCTCAATGTCGGCGCAAAGGCGTCGTTGGTGGATGCCGTCATGCCCCTGTACTTGGCCCCGACCTTCGAGCCCGAGCGCACGACACCGCCCGGAAACGGCATGATCGCGCCAGGGATCTCGTCGATTGCGGCGACCGCCGCTTCGGCGGCTGCAAGCGCCTTGGTGTTGTTTTCCGCCAGAAGCAGAAGATTGCCGCCGCCGACGGCTTCCTTGGTAAGGCCGGTTGTCGCCTCGCAAAGAAATTCGCCGTCCATGACCGGAATCCGCCAGTAATGCCTGTCCCCAAGCTTTTTGGAAACCTGCCAGCCGTCGCCGAAATAGCGCAGCGCTGCTCCAAGCTTGAGATCGGCCGTACCCTTGAGGGCGGCGAAGCAGGCGCTGCCCGGCGAGGTCAGCACGCACTGGCCAAGACGATTTTGCAGTTGCTTCTGCAATTCATCGGTGCTGACCGCGAAGATCATGACGCGGACGCCGGGCCGGCCATCCGGCGTTTCCGAGGGCGACAGTTCCACGTCGATCGCCGCCTCGCAGCCACAACCGATCACGGAGGTCGCGTAGCCGGTCATGGTGATCGCCGCCTGGCGCGCCCATTTGCGGTTGGGTCCTGTAATGATGATTGCGGTGGCGCGCATGCCGAACGCTTCCGCGAACGTATCGTCGATCGCCACACCGTTGACCGTCAGGCGTTGCATGGCACCTCGCCGAAAGCTTGTTCGCGCTGAATGGCTGAATCCGGGAAATTGAACCAGTCGAGCGACAGGCCGTAGCGTTCCTGATGATAGGCATCGAGCCTTCGCACCATCGACTTCTCCGGCGGGGGATTGAGCCGCAGCGCCCTGCCCCAGCGATATTTCACGATCTCGCCATTCCTGACCACCTGCTCGCCATTCTTGAAGACCGCAGCCGCCGAGCCGAACATCCCGGCGATATCGGTGCCCTTGCGATAGACGGCGATATCGGCGATCGCACCGGTGCCGAGATGGCCTCTGTCCTTCAGCCCGAGCAGCTTTGCGGGTGCTGCGCGCGTCATGATGGCGATTTCCTCAAAGCTGTATTCACGGTCAATGGACGCCAGCGTCGACAAGGCCAAAGCCTTTTGCGACAGCTTGGACGCGGCCTCCTCGCGGGCATTGCGGTCCATCAGCAATTCGAAAAGCTTCGGATAGGCGGTAAAGGGCGCGCCGTTGGGATGATCGGTGGTGAAGAACACGCGCCACGGATCGTCGATCAGCAGGAAAAGCTCGAGCCCCACCGCCCACTGCACGGTGCCGTAGAAATCGCCCTTGTAACGGTAGGGCACGATGCCGCCGCCATTGCCGTCGCCGTCGAAAATCATGGTCTTCTTCGGACTGGCCGAGCCGCGCGCCGAAAACTGCCGCAGCACATCCGACGAGATCGTCACCGTCTGGCCGAACATCACCTGGCCGATATCGATTGTGACTTCGGGCGTATTGTTGACCAGTTCGGCAAGCCGGGCCGCGGCGGAAGAGAATTTCCGCCGGCCTTGGGTGCCGTAGCCGTAAAATTGCAGATGGGCGAGATGCATCGGCACGCCTTCGGCCGCCGCGATCGTGTCGGCCGCCGTGTCGGCCGAGCCCGCTGCACCCAGATTGTTGCAATGGACATGCAGCGGATGCGGCACGCCAAGTGCGGAGACCGCCGCCTGTAGAGTCTTGACGATGCGCCGCGAGCTTACGCCATAGGAGGGCACGACGTCGTCGAGCGAGAACGTCCGCACATTTTCCTTGAAGGCAGTCGCGGCGCCGGCATTGATGACCTTGACGCCAAGCGCCCGGCTCGACGCGACCGTCCAGGCAACATAATCCTCGATCATGCTGGCCGATGCATTGTCCCGGATCATCGACAGCAGGAAATCGTCATTGCCGAGGATCGCCAGGGTCGCCTTGTCGATGATCGGAATATCGGCAAGTTCCAGATGGGTATGGAGCGCCGCGCCCGGCGACATGGCAGGCTCGACGACCGTGGTGAAGCCCATCTTCGCATAGCGGCAGCCGGTTTCGAACGTCGACCAGCCGGCGTTGGAAAGCGGTGTCTCGGCCGGCCGTGGCCTATGTGCCTTATGCTGTTCGGGCAAAAGCAGCCGCGCCGTGTTCACATTGCCGCCGCCGATATGGGAGTGGATGTCGATCGCGCCAGCCATGACGATGCAGCCTGTCGCGTCGACGGTCTGGTCGGCCTGCCGGCCAACGGGCGCGGCGACGATCATCTCGTCCTCGATCCAGACATCGCCAATGCCCGATCGGCCGTTCACCGGATCTATGATCTCGCCGCCGGCGATCCTGGTCAGCATGGCAGCGCCTTTCCGCCCGGCAGGCTCTCGGTGATCGATCGCAGAACCATAGCAGCCGACGGCAAACCGGAATCGGCTTTCGCCGTCACGGCCGTCAGCGTGCCGATCCTGCTTGAGTAAGCCACCGCGTCGTGGTCCACCTCCGGCTCGCCGATCGCGATGGTGACTGCTGCCCCGGGAACCGGTTCCTCAGTCTTCGTCAGGGCGATGAAGCTGCCGCTTCCGGCCTCGGGCAAGCCGTCTCCGGAAGCGGAAACGCAGATATGCAGGTCGGCCTCGCCGTCAGCGAGCATTCGCGACACGTCGAAGCGCCAAGGATCGAATTCCGGCAAACCGCGCGCATGGCTGGTGCGCATTGGAAATCCTGTCATCCAGACGGAAGCGAGCGTGCTGCCCCACCCGCTTTCGCTGGCCGGCAGATGCAGTGCGGAGGCGCGCTTGGTGCGATTGATATCGGCGATCAGACCTTGCAGCATTTCCAGCGCGAGCAATTGCAGCGATTGCCCGCAACTGATGAAAACCGGAAAGCGCCCGTCGGCCAGCGCTTTGGCGAAGTCATCGAAATTCGACACCGGGCTGGTGACAGGACGGCCGAGGCATTGCGCCCGCAGTGCCGCAAGGGTGCCGTTGATATCCGTTCCATCGCAGGAAAGCCGGACTGCCTCGATCCCGTCCGGAACTTCGGTCGATGCGTCGCCGATGACGAAAAACCTGCGCGCCGACGGCGTATCTCCGTCCAGGTCAGGCTCGACCGTCGCCAGTTCGGCTACGAACCCGCTATGAGCGGCAGGCAGTTCACCGACCAGAACGATGACGTCCGCGCGCCGGCGCACCTCGCCCGGCGCAATGAACATGCCGCCCCGGTCAGTGCACAGAGCCGTCTCCCGCGCCAGCGCGTCACCGCCGACATGGTCATAGGCAGCACCGACCTGGCCGGCGAGGAAAATCGCCGCCCTTGCGCCATGTACATCCGTATCCAAACTGAAAACCGGGCTGAGACTCGACACCAGAAGCTCGGCGGCTTGCTCTACCGCGCGCGCAAACGGAACGTCCCGGTCGCCGATCCATGCAACCGCCATACTTAACTAACTTTCTGGTGCCAATTCGATCTTAAACGAAACAGTTTTCGAGTTGAACCCTGTTATCCGACATTTCCGCCCGGCTCAATTCGCCTAAAGCAGCCTCAATCGTACTTGATATAGGCGAAACGCTGGTCCGTCGGTGGCGTACCCTCGAGCGCGCCGCCTTCCTTGGCCGGTTGCCAGTGGATCACATCTTCGATCTTGCGGGCGAGCTCGAAATCCTTGTCGGTGACGCCTTTTGCCGCATGATTCGTCAGCTTGACCTCGACCCAGGCATAGGACGCAGCGATATCGGGATGATGCCAGGCGGCTTCCGCCAGATGGCCCACGGTGTTGATCACCATCAGCGTGGATTTCCAGCCATGCGTCTTGTACTTTCGCCTGATCCAGCCGTTTTCATAGCGCCAACCGGGCAGGTCGCGGTTCAGCCGCTCGGTGATCTCGGCCTCGGAATAAACGCGCTCTTTCGGTCTTTTCTTGTCTTCGTCGCTCATCGTCATCTCCGGCTGTTGCATTAGGCTGCCTGTATATGGCACCGATGCGAAGGGCAACTGATGCCCTTCGCCGCTTGCTCGCTCCATGAAAGCCGCTATCATGGCGGCGGGCACCTAAACTTCTGTGATGCACGTATGATGCACCCACCAGGGGGCAGATGTCTAATTCTGTTACGATCAAAGTACCAGCACGGCTTCATCTCGGTTTCTTGGACCTGAGCGGCGAGAGCGCGCGCCGATTCGGCAGCCTCGGCCTGCCGCTGAGCGAGCCGGAAATGGTTGCGACATTGTCGCGCGCCGGCGAGACAACCGTCGAAGGCGACAAGGACGGCCGCGCGGCCGAACACCTGGCGACGCTGTCGCGGCACCTTGGTATTCGCGCACGGCACCGGCTGGTGATCGAACGCGCCATTCCGCGCCATGCAGGCCTGGGTTCGGGCACGCAGATAGCGATCGCGGTGGCGGCCGCCCTGCGCACCCTGCACCAGCTGCCTCTGGACGTCGGCAACGACGCGATCCTTCTGGGACGCGGAGAGCGGTCCGGAATCGGCATTGCCAGCTTTGAAAATGGCGGCCTCATCGTCGATGCGGGAAAGGACAACGGCGCCACCCAGCCCCCTGTCATCGCGCGGATCCCGTTCCCGGAAGACTGGCGCGTCATACTGGTGATGGAGTCCGATCAAGCCGGCATCCATGGCGAGCAGGAGGTCAAGGCTTTCAAGGCGTTGCCGCCGTTTCCGACTGCAAGCGCTGGTGAAATCTGTCGCCACGTGCTGATGGGCGCAATGCCGGCCCTGGTCGAGCGCGACCTGCCCGCCTTTGGCGAGGCAATCGCGCGAATCCAGACGATCATCGGTTCCTATTTCGCTCCGGCGCAGGGCGGCATCTTCACCAGCAAACGGGTGGAAGCTGTAATACAACGGCTCGCGGAGGCCGGCGCCGTCGGAATGGGGCAAAGTTCGTGGGGGCCGACCGGCTTCGTCTTCGCACCGTCGCAGGACGCCGCAGCAGAGTTCGTGCGCGCTGCCGCTCCAACGATCAAGGACGGAATGCAGGTCAGGATCGTCCGGGGAAGGAACTCCGGCGCCGATATCATTTCGTCAGGGCTCGACCTCGTCGGAAGTTGAGCTCTAACAGTTCCTCCCCAAAACCCGAAAGACATGCCCATGGCCCGCAAACATATTCTGCATATGCTCACGCCGCTCAAACAGATGAGCCCGTTCGACGTCAACATGGCGCTTGACGCCGGCTTCGACGCCGTCGTTCCCTATGTCGGCGTCACTCTTGGCGAGGTGACCGGGCTCGTGCAGGATGCGATATTCTCGCGGCCGCCGGACGCCGGCGTCAACACCGGCATCTTCATTGCCGGCAAGGACGTCTCGCTCGCACTCGACATGTTCGACGCGGCGAAGAAGGCAATGGTGCCGCCTTTCGAGATTTCCGTGTTTGCCGATCCGGCCGGCTCGTTCACGACGGCCGCGGCAATGGTCGCCAAGGTGGAAAAGGCGCTCGAGAAGAAATTCAGCCGCGGCTTGAAGGATGCCCGCATCGTCGTCTTCGGCGCGACCGGCGTCGTCGGCTTCTGCACGGCGGTCATTGCCGCCAAGGAAGGCGCCAAGGTCACCCTCGCCGGGCATGACGGCGCCGAGCGCGTCGGCAAAATCGCGGCCGAAATCGCCAGCCGTTTCCAGGTCGATGTCAGTCCGGCCGACGGATCGACCGCAGACAAGAAGGCGGTTCTCGTTCAGGCGAGCGACGTTGTCCTGTCGGCCGCCAAGGCGGGAATCCAGGTTCTTTCAAAGGCTGAGTTGAAAGATGCCGGAAATCTGCTGGTTGCGGCCGACGTGAACGCTGTTCCGCCTGCCGGTATAGAGGGGCTGGCCGTCAATGCCGACAGTGCCGCACTCGAAGGAATGAACGGCGTTGGCATCGGCGCGCTTGCCATCGGCAATGTCAAGTACAAGACCGAATTCGGACTCTTTCAGAAGATGATCGGCTCGAAAAAACCGGTCGCATTCGACTTTCAGGACGCATTTTCCCTTGCACGCGAGATCGCGAAATAATTCGAAAGCCGTGCTTATCGCGGCGATTTCGGGCCGGGCGCTGGCTGCGGCGGCACGGCGCGCGGGTTATCGCGTGCTGGTCGCCGACATGTTCTGCGACATGGACACGGTGGCGCTTGCCGACCGCACCGCCAAGATACCCGGCGATTTTCACCGCGGCATCGATGGCGAACGCCTGATCGATACGCTGGAGGAACTGGCGTCTGGCGACGAGCCGCTGGCGGTCGTCTGCGGTTCCGGCTTCGAGCGAAGACCTGAGATCATCGATGCCATCGCGCAGCGCTTTCCCCTTGCGGGCAATCGTGGCGAGGCAATTCGGAGGGTCAAATCGCCGGAACTATTCGCCGCCGACTGCGCGGCACTCGGCATACCGCATCCGCAGGTGCAGCGGCAGCCACCGCCTGACCCGGAGAACTGGCTTGCCAAGACGGCAGGAGCTGCCGGCGGCACCCATGTTCAGTCCGCCAGGGGCATGGCGGCGGATCCCGGCCGCTACTTCCAGCGTCTTGTCCATGGCGACAATGTGTCGGCGCTCTTCATCGGCGACGGCAACAGCGCGCGCATCGTCGGCTTTAGCCGGCAGTTCGTGTCGCCCCGGCCCAATGCGCCCTATCGATATGGCGGAGCGCTTCGCCTGCAAAGATTCGATCGGCGGCATGCCGCGATGATCGGCGGCTGGTTGTCCGGCCTCACCCGGCGGATCGGTCTTGTCGGTCTTTGCAGCGCCGACCTCATTCGCAACAGCGACGGCTATCAGCTTCTGGAGATCAATCCGCGGCCGGGCGCCACGCTCGACATTTTCGACAGCGACGAGGCTCCGCTGATCGAATCGCACCTCAATGCATCGAAGGGCGCCCCCATTGCCCTGCCGCGTTTCAAGGACAACATGGCATCGATGATCGCCTATACGACGCGACCGGTCGATCAATTTCCTGCTATCGCCTGGCCCGAATGGACTGCCGATCGCCAGTCCGCGGGCACAAGGCTCGATGCTGGCGATCCGGTCTGCACCATTTTCGCCCGCGGACCCAATGCCGCCGCGACCCGACAAAAACTGGATAAGAATTTCCGGCATCTGAAGTCCCATTGGGAAGGAGTTCGGCCATGAACGATGGCTCCGCGTTTCTCAACGAAAATGCACAACGCATCGCCGACGGCATGGTCCGCGATGCCGAACGGCTCCGCCTCAAGGTTTCGACGGGCACGCTCGGCGAACGGCTGATCGATGCCGGCGCCGATGCGGCCGGCAGCATCGAAGCGGGCCTGCGCATGGCCGAAGCGACGATGGGTGGTCTCGGCACCATCTCGACTGTCATGGACCGCGCCTCGGGCAAATGGCCGTTTCAGGTGGAGGTCCGCTCTTCGCAGCCGGTGCTTGCCTGCCTGGCTAGCCAATATGCCGGCTGGAACCTTTCGGGCGGCGACTATTTCGCGATGGGTTCGGGGCCGGTGCGAGCCCTGGCCCGTGTCGAGCCGTTGTTTTCCACACTCTCCTACCGCGAGAAGGCAACGGCCTCGGTCGTGCTTCTGGAGACGGCCAAGCCGCCGCCGCCGCCCGTCGTGGAAAAAGTCGCCAAGGCAACCGGCATCGCTCCGGAAAATCTGACTTTCATCTACGCGCCGACGCAAAGCGTTGCCGGAGCGGTCCAGATCGTCTGTCGCGTTCTGGAAGTTGCCTTGCACAAGGCCAACGATCTGAAGTTTCCGCTTGAAAACATCGTGGAGGGAATAGGCGCCGCACCTGTTCCGGCACCACATCCCGATTTCCTGACCGCGATGGGCCGCACCAACGACGCCATCATCTATGGCGGCGTCGTGCAGCTTTTCGTGCGTGGCCCGGCCGATCAGGCAAAGGAACTTGCCGATAAATTGCCGAGCCGCACGTCGCGCGATTATGGCCGTCCGTTCGCCGAGATATTCAAGCATTTCAAAGGCGACTTCTACGCCATCGACCCGCTGCTGTTCAGCCCGGCCGAGGTGCTGGTGACGGCCATCGAGACGGGCGATACATTCCGCAATGGCGGCGCCGACCTTCCGATGCTGGAAAAAAGCCTGGGCTAGCGGGTCCGCGGCAGGCGCGAACACTTTGAATTTGCGGCATCGTTTCCGAGAATCGATTCCGATTTTCGGAACATGCAACGGGGTGAACTGGTGAAACCAAGAATATTCGTCGTCAACGATGCTTCGGGCGCGCAATCGAGAAGCCTTTCGGTAGCGCTGCGGAGGCGCGGTGGTGAAACCATCACCGACTGCCTGGCCAGCATCACCTTCGACACGACCAGTTCCTGTGGCCTTGTGTTTCCAGGCATCGAGCCCGGCGAACTCCCCGATGCCGTCATCGTCCGCTCGATCTCGGCCGGTTCGTTCGAAGCGATCACTCGCCGTCTCGGCATTCTTCATGCCCTGGGCAGGCTCGGCGTGCCCGTGTGGAATTCGGCTCAGGCGATCGAGCGCTGTGTCGACAAGTCGATGACGACGTTCCTGATCCAGCAAGCTGGCCTGCCGACACCGCCGACCTATGCGGTTGAAGGACGAGTTGCAGCGGAAGCGATCGTGAAGCGGCACATGTCTTCGACCCCGCTGGTGCTGAAACCGCTGTTTGGCGCTCAAGGACGCGGCATCCGTCTGATTCGTTCGCCGGAGGACCTGCCGCCGCCTGAGGAAATCGACGACGTCTATTACCTCCAGCATTATGTGCGTCGCGCCGGGCCGCCTTTTCGCGACTACCGTGTCTTCGTCTGCGCCGGCAAGGTTCTGGCGATGATGGCGCGCAAGGGCGAAGGCTGGATCACCAACATCAACCAGGGGGCGACGGCCGAACAGGTGTCGCGCAGCATGGAAAGCCGGCTCGAATCACTGGCGCTTGCCGCAGCGGCTGCGATTGGTGCGGATTTCGCCGGCGTCGACATCGTACCGGACAGCGAGGGCGGCCTATCCGTGCTGGAGGTCAACAGCATGCCGGCCTGGTCCGGCCTGCAATCGGTGGTCCGGGTCAACATCGCCGACGCGATCGCCGAGGCCCTGCTGGCTTTCGTGCACCAGCGCGCCGTGACGCGCCGCGCGTTCGCGCATGCCGCGCAGCCGGCCATGGCTACGGCCGAGCCGTAACCCGATGCTGCCGCAAAGCGTCATTCGCGCCGCTTACGAACTCGCATGCCGGCGGGAAATCGAGGCGCTGAAGCCCGGAAACGTCCATCTGTTCGCCGACGGGCATCGCATGTCGGCCGACCAGTTCCTGACCAGCGCCAGTGTCTCGTCCGGCCCGCTTACCGACCCGTCATTGTCTGTCGGCACGCGAATCCGGGAGGCGGTGCGCGCCACACAGGATGCGGTCGCAACCAACACAAATCTCGGCATCATTCTGCTTTGCGCACCGCTCGCCCGCGCCGCCGAGATGCCGGGAAAAGACCTCAGGGCGAGTTTGCAAACAGTTCTGGACGCCATGGACCTCGACGACACGGCGGCCGTCTTCGAGGCAATCGTGCTCGCGTCGCCCGGCGGGCTCGGGTCGGCGTCCAAACACGAGGTGCGCGAAAAACCTAAGGTTCACCTGCTCGATGCGATGGGCGAGGCGCGCGATCGCGACATGATTGCACGCCAATATGTCACGGGTTTTGCCGACATCTTCGAAGTCGGCCTGCCAGCGCTCGATGCCGCGCTCTCACGTGGCGAGACCGGCATGTGGCCGACGATTCGCGCCTATCTGAGCTTTCTGACCACACTTCCCGATAGTCATGTGCTGCGCAAGCACGGCGCAGTAATCGCCGGCGAACTGTGCGAGGAGGCCATCGCCGTGCAGGCACTTCTGGATGAGGCCGGTGATGAAACAGAGCGCATCGCCATCCTCAAGGCGTTCGACGAAAAGCTGAAGGTCCGGGGCGTCAATCCGGGCACATCCGCCGACCTGACGGTCGCTTGTCTTTTAGTCCACAGCCTCAGCGGCCACCTTGCATAAGGTAGCGTATGATGGTTGAGTCCGCTTGGCGAAGGCTGTTGCTTTCGCAGGCTATCCAGCCAACCGGCCCGGAGTTTTTCCGGGCGCTGCCAACAAGGATAGCTGTCGATCGGGCGCCCGCTCGTGAGCGGCATAATTGGGCACCACCAATGTGTCTTGGAGGAGAATTGGCATGGCAAAAATCTCAAAAGTAATGGTCGGTGAATCGCTTGTCGGAGACGGCAACGAGGTTGCACACATCGATCTTCTCATCGGTCCGCGCGGAAGCCCGGTCGAAGCGGCATTCTGCAACGCGCTCACCAACAACAAGGACGGCTTCACCTCGCTCCTGGCGGTGATCGCCCCCAACCTGCCCTGCAAGCCCAATACCGTGATGTTCAACAAGGTCACGATCAAGGGTGCAAAGCAGGCTGTGCAGATGTTTGGTCCGGCGCAGTTCGCGGTGGCCAAGGCGGTGCAGGACAGCGTTGCCGAAGGCATCATTCCCGCCGACGAGGCGGACGACATCTTCATCTGCGTGGGCGTGTTCATCCACTGGGAGGCCGACGACGACTCGAAGATCCAGAAGTACAATTATCAGGCGACGAAGGAAGCCATCCAGCGCGCAGTGGAAGGCAAGCCGACCGCTGCCGAGGCAACCGCTCAGCGCGATTCCGTGAAGCATCCGTTCGGAGCTTAGACAAGAAACAACCCCGCACAGGAGAACCCCTCTGCTGAGCCGGATGGTCTGATGCGCCGGTTGAGACGTTTCTTGGGACTCTGAAATGGGCTGCCGACAGACCTGATGGTCTTTCGGCTTTGTACTACGGATCGAAGTCAGCCATCCGGCCTTGGCCGGATGGTTGCTAAATGCGAGCGCCTTGCGAACGGCCTCATCTTGCAAACGCTGCGATTTGCGCGGGAGTGAGCGTGCCATCGTGAAGCGATGTCGCAACCAGCGCCGCAGCGATGCCGAGCGATGACAATTGGCTAAGATCGGCTTCGTTGCGCACACCGCCGGCGGCAATTACCGAGCGATTGCCTGCTTTTGCCTGGATTGCCGCCAGCGTGGAAAGATTCGGCCCCGTGGCCGAACCGACCTTCGCCAGCGTCATCACGATCAGCCGCTGCGGCCAGAACTCCGGGCTTTCGAGCAGCGCACGCGGCCCCCGAAAGCCATCTGCGAAGAAATCGAGGGACAGGACGAGATTCGGATGATCGCGAAACCGCTTGAGCAAGGTTTCGTCTTTCTGCGATTCGGAGCCAAGCACCGGGTGAAGGCCCGGAACGGCCAACGCCCTTGCCAATGCCTCGCCGTCGCAATAACCCGCATCCACTAGGAGCTGCGGCCTGCCCGGCATTTCCGACAGTCGTGCAATCGCGCTCGCATTCGAACCGCGCCCCTCGATCGCGTCGAGATCGGCCACGTAGAAGATGGAAAACGGATGAAGGCCACGCAGCCCTTCCGCGACCCGAACGGGATCGGCACTGCCGGCGAGCGGCGTAACAATCGGCTGGTAACGGTCGCGCCTGCCCTGTTGGGCACGCACGACTTGGCCGCCCTTCAGATCGAGAACCGGGATAAGCTGCATTTCCCGGCTGTAGCTCGGTCCTCCTACACATGAAAGCCTGGAAGCATGACAAAAGAACATAAGGTGGTGGTCGGCTGCGATATCGGCGGAGCGCATTTCAAGATTGCGCGCGCCGAGAACGGCCGCATCGTGGAGGCGCTGACGCTGGCAACGCCGCTGTGGCTGGGCCTCGATCAGTTGACGAAAGCGATCAAGGAAGCATCGCCGCTGTTTGCCGGCAGCGATCTCAATGCCTTCACCATGACCGGCGAGCTATCCGACATCTTTGCGTCGCGCGAGGCAGGCATTTCGGGCCTGCTCGAGCAAATAGCCAGGCATTTCTCCGGCGAGCCGGCGATCTACGCGGGGCGCTCCGGCTTCGTAAAACCCGCGCAGGCGGTGAAGCTTGGTGGCGACGTTGCCTCCGCCAACTGGCATGCGAGTGCCGCCCTGGTGGCCAGGATTTTGGGCGATGCGCTGTTCGTCGACATGGGTTCGACCACGACGGATATCATCGTCGCTCGCGACGGCAAGGTTGCCAACCAGGGCTATACCGATGCCGAAAGACTGCTGACCGGCGAACTGGTTTACACCGGTTTTGTTCGCAGCGCCCTGCATGGCATCACGCCATCGGCACCGGTTCAGGGTCGACCAACGCCGTTGATGAACGAATATTTCGCCTCGATTGCCGATGTGCACCGCATTCTCGGCGTGCTCGACGAGAGCGACGATAAACAGCCGTCGGCCGACCGGCAGGCAAAGACGGTCGAAGGATCGACGGCACGCATGGCACGCATGGTCGGACGCGATGCCGCCGACCTCTCGGCGTCCGAATGGCGCGATCTGGCGGCATGGTTCAGCGAACAGCAGCTTCGCCTCGTTCACGACGGAACATTTCTGGCGGCAGGAACCCATCGGCTGGCGGACGATGCGCCTGTCGTCGGCGCCGGGATCGGGCGCTGGCAGATCAGCCGGCTGGCGACGCGCATGGACCGCCGCTACATGGATTTCGCCGATATCATCCCCGCTGACGAAACTGCGCGCAAGGAGGCGAGCAGCGCTGCTCCCGCGGCCGCCGTCGCGCTGCTTGCCTCGGAGTTGAGCTAAGTTCAGGAGCGGACTTTTGCGCTAAGCTCAGGGGCGCACTTCGGTGCCGGGGGCGGCTGCGTTGGCAAGGTGATCCGTCACGCGCTCCATCAGCCAGTCCCACGCTTCCTGCTCGTGCGGGCCGGCGGTCTTATCGATGGCGATGGTGAGATAGGCGATTTCGGCGTCGATTTTTTCCGGCGGCAGCATGCCGAGGCGGCTGACCAGGATCGCCAGTTCCAGCACCGCCGCCTTGGCGCGATTGAAGCCGGTGAAAGGCGCATGCGTCTCTTCGGCCACCACGCGGCAGAAATGACGCGGCCGCACGGCATCGTCGTCGATGCTGACGACTTCGAGCACCGAATGCGCCAGCGTCGCTTCGAGCCGCGGCACCGCGAAGCCGTCAAGCGGTACGGTCGGCCAGTCCTTCCGGCCGGTCAGACAGCCGGCGAAGATGCGCGCATCATCGGTGTAGTTGGCAACGGCGAACGGCACCTGCGAAAGATTGTCGAGCGTGGCCGAAGGGCGAAACGGCGCAATGATCCAGCCGTCGTCCTTGGCGATGATGCCGATCGGCGCGATATGGACCCGGCCCGCCTTGTCCACGGTGGTGATGATCGACTCGCGAATGTAAGGCATCACTTACCTTCCTTCTTCGCCCGCAATGTATGGCCAGCCTCCGCCAGGCGCATGCGATCCACCTCCGGCGCGGGCGCAGCTACGCCCCATGTGAGCGGCTCGTCCTGTACATAGCGCTTGCCGAGCCGCCAGGCGATCTCGGCTTTCATCAGTTCGGCGCCGAGATAGAATGCATGGGCGCCGTCTGCCTCCACGCCCAAGCCGGGAAACAGCTCAAACGCGTCCGTGGCCAGCACATGGCCCTTGCTGTTGAAGATATGGATGCCGTCTTCCGCGGTCATGATGCGGAAATTGGCGTCGCGGACAACGTCTGCGAGCGCGTCGATGTCCTCTCCCGTCGCAACGAAGGGTTTGCGGTCATGCACCTGGAGGAGACCGGGATGATAGCCGCGCGGCAACGAGCCATCCTGGCGTGCGGCGAACAAGACACGCCGCGCAATATCATGCTCCTCCACGGTCCGTACCGTATGCGGGCTGACATGCACGACCAGCACATTGCGAATGGCAAGCTCCGAGCAGAGCCCGGCAAGCACCGCGGTAATGCCCGAAGTATCGGCGTCAGTGAGTTCGGTCAGGTTGCCGGTGCCCATCAAAAGCTCGATGTCGGGCCAACGCCGGCGCGCCTCGATGAACCGTCCTACCGATTGCGCAAAGCCGAAATGGATCGGGTCGAGCACCGCGTCGGCGATGAAGGAAATGCCGGCCTTCTGCGCGGCCTCTATGGCACGGCCGAGCGAGTCGAGGTCGCCTGGAACCGAAGGGATCAGCACCGGCACTGCCGGATGATCAAAGGCCAGCGGCAGCGTTTCCTCGTTGAGGCTGAGCAGGTAGTCCGCGCCGGCACGCGCGCCGGTCTTCAACTCGTCCAGATTGGCGGAATCGACACTGACGGAGAACCCTTCGCCTTTGAGCGTTCGCACCGCTTCCTCCAGGAGCGGGAACGGCGTTTCGGGGAGGCAGCCAAGGTCGATCACATCGGCCCCGGCGGCGGTCAGAACCTGCGCCCTCGCCACCAGCCCGGCGACCGACAACATCGGCGCGTCGACGATTTCGGCAAAGATGCGCATGTCGTGGCGGGTTAGGTCCGGCAGTTCCCCGGCTCTGCCGAGAAACGCCGGCAGATCGGCTATTTCGTCGGGACCGCGAACGAAATGCACGTCGAAGTGTGACGACAACCGCTCAAGGTCGCCTCGGTAGCGGCCAGGAAGAATGACGCGGCTAGCACCGTCCGGCAGCGTCAGCCGCCGCTTGATGATCTCCTCCGTCATCAGCGCGGCCACCTTCACACCTATATCGATGACCGACCATTCGAAATCCGTCTGCCCGAGAGTGGTCAGTTGCTTTTCCAGGCGGACCCTGGCCAGGTGACCAGTGAGGAAAACGAAACGCTCAGCCATGGCTTGCGAGTTCGGCTTGGCGGGCGCGCACCGCCGCGGTGAGATCGGCGAGCGACTCGACCACCCTGGTGCGCTCGAAGCCCTTCAGCGTTTCGGTATGTTGCAGGTCGATCTTGCGCGGATAGACCTTGACCATGCCGTCAGGCGCCATCGTCTCGAGTTCAGGTGCGGTATCGCAGGCAAATACGATCGAAGGCACGCGGCATTTGCCGGCCTGTGCAAACACATTGGTGGCGATGGTGTCGGAAATGCCGAGCACGCATTTCGCGACCGTGTTGGATGAAGCCGGCGCAATGACGACCGTGTGGTAGACGCCGTGATAGAAGGCGCCGACCGGCACCGCACTCGCCGTCTTGTCATGCAGCACGCGCATCGTATCGGGGAAATCGAGCTCAAGCTTGTACATGCGCAGCACTTCATTTGCCGCGCGCGTGACGAATATATCGCAATGCTCCAGCTCGCGGATCATCGCGAAGCTTTCGGTGAAAAAATGGCCCGAGCCAGTCAGCACCCAGGCCCAACGCGGCGTGTGCAGCACGGCCATTGTTATGCTGCTCCCCGTACCGCGTTTCCACGCGAAACAATCTCAACGCCGGGGAGCTGGCCGGCGACGAGCTTCGCCCGAGCTGAAGCAAGCGCGCTAGGACCGGCGAGATGCAAACTGACATCGGCCGCAAGCATCTGCGGCAGCATAGTATCGACGATGCCTGCCCGGACGAGATCTTCGACCGACGCGCGCGGATCGAAGGCGTTTGTCTGCTTGATCAGCAGCAGGGTTTCGGCGTCGATCTCGGCCGCAAGCCATGCGGCAAGCGAATCGGAAGTCGCCTCCCACGACTGGGGAATTGCGGTTGCCGCAAGACACATCTGAGATGGCAGCCATACCGGGATGCGGCCCTGCTCCAACAGGACTTCCATATCGCCGATAGCTCGCGCGGGCGCGAGGCGGGCGCTTGTCTCGAGCAGGGCGAGCGCCATCTGCTCCATCGCCAGGATTGCCATGAAATGGGCTGCGCGATCCGAATAAGCCATTTGCGACTGGGCCTGACGGACCGCATCGGCGAACGGACCGCCGCCGGGCACCAGTACCAGCGGAACGGTCGATGCCGCCAGCGCGTCTATCCATTCCCTCATTTCGGGGGAAAAGGCCGTGCTGCCGCCAAGCTTGACGACGACGCGTCTCACTTCGAGCCGCGCCCCGGCGAGCCAACGGCATCGGCGACGGGACGAAGCTCGCGATGCGAGGTTTTCGGCTGCGCCTTCACCCGCTTGCGCTCGATCTCGACCCCCACCCCACCGGCTCCAAGCTCGAGTTTTTCCACCCGAACGGTGACACGCATGACACGCGGTTCCTCCAGCACCAGGGCTGCCACCTGCTCGGCAAGCGACTCGCTCAACTGCACATGGCCGCGCGCAACGATGGTCTTGATGCCGTCCATGATCACGTCATAGGAAAAGACATGGCGCATGTCCTCGGGCGCATCCGTCACACGCAGCACGTCCGCCGTGACGTCGAAGCGCACCTTCTGGGTGTGTCCGTGCTCGAAGCTGTAGGCGCCGATCTGAACCGGAAGCACGAAATCGCGCACGAAGATCTTGTCGGTTCCAAGTGCGGCATCGGCGGCACCCGGTGAATAGCCGCGCGCCGCCAGAAGCCGATAATCGACGCTCGACGTGCGGCCTACCTTGCGTTCCTCGGGAATGAGCGAGCGAATCTGCCGGACGGCGGCCGCATCGATTGCATGGGTGCGATGCCCCTCGCCGCACAAGGCCCCACGGAAGCCGAGAAAACTGGGCCCGAACGGCAGCAGTCGAGGAATGTCCGGCGCTTCGAGCGATCCGGCGAGACCGATCGTCAGGCCGAGCGTCTTGCAACGGCTGACGAAATCCAGCGCCCGTTCGGGCGGCATATGGTCGAAGAGCCGACCGCCGGCCTTGTTGGCGGTGTCGACCATCGCACCGTGGAATCCGTGCTTGGCCAGCACCTGCAGCAATTCAAGATTCGGCCCCAGATCGGCAAACAGCACCGCGATGAGTTTGGTGTTCTTCGCCAGGGGCGCGAGCGCCTCGGCACAGGCGGCCGCATTTTCGGACGGGAAGAACCCAATCTTCACATAGTCTACGCCCGTTGCCGCGACCTCCTCGACCTTGGCCACGATCACGCCGGGCTCCATCGGCAAGTCGCCGCATACGGCGCTCACTGCCCTGCGACCGGCTATCGCGTTCACCGTCTGCCGTACGATCTCAGTTGAAACAGCCCCCAGGGCGCCGGCTTTCGGGTCCTTCAGGTCGATGATGTCGGCACCGCCTTCCATGGCGATCTCGGCTTCTTCGATCCCGTTCACGCTCGCCAGCATTTTTGTCATTGATCAGTTTCCTCAGGCGCTGCCAGAACGCTTCGATATGGGTGGTCCCTGCCGGGAAGCCAAGGTTTGGCGGTTTCTGGCGCCACGCGCAATGTGACGCTCCCACGCACATAGACAATTCATACTTAGGATCAATCCGAAAATCGGACAGCACACCGAGGCACGCCTCCAGCCGCGAAATCCGGGCTCTTCGAGCCGTGCTTAAGCTCCGTCTAAACCAGATCGCCGGGGGTTGCCAAAAGAATGTCGTCGGTTAAGGTCGTTTCGGCACCGGAATACATATCCTCCTGACCTCAGTCGGGCGGCAATCTATGTACGACAGGTAACAACATATGGTGCCGAACACTCTTTGGGTCTTCATCATTCTTTTTCTGGCGAGCGTCAATGTTCCGGCGGCCTTTGCCCAGGACGCCTCGCCGACGCCGACGACTGCAAAACCGGCAAAAGAGATTGCCGAAATCAAGATCGGCTATCTACGGGCCTATGCGCCGCAGCTTGCACTTTCGGTTCTCGATGTACCGCCCCGCGACGAGGGAGTGGCGGGCGCTAACGTGGCGATCGGCGACAACAACACCACCGGCGCCTTTCTCGGCCAGAAATTCAGCCTCGACGTAACCGAGGTCGAGCCCGACGCCGATGTCGTGGCGATCTTCAACGAGATGGCCGCGAAGGGCGATCGCTATGTGCTGACCGATCTTTCGGCGAAGCAGCTGCTGTCGGTCGCCGACATCGCCCGCGACAAGGGCATCCTGCTGTTCAATGTCGGCGCTACCGACGACAGCCTTCGCGAGGAAAACTGCCGTATCAACATCTTCCACACCGCGCCGACGCGCACCATGCTGGCCGATGGGCTGGCGCAATATCTGATCTGGAAGCAATGGCGCAGATGGGTGCTGGTCTATGGGTCGCATGAACGCGACCAGCTTTTTGCCGAGGCGCTGCGCCGCGCCGCCACACGCTTTGGCGGCGAAATCATCGCCGAGAAGGAATTCAAGGACACCGGCACGGCGCGTCGCACCGACTCCGGCGTCGTCCAGATCCAGAAGCAGATGCCGGTGTTCACGCAGGATCTGCCCGAACATGATGTTCTTCTGGTCGCCGATGAGAGCGAGGTCTTCGGCACCTATGTTCCGTTCCGCACCTGGATTCCGCGGCCGGTGGCCGGCACCGCCGGCCTCATTCCCTCGGCCTGGCACCCCGCGAGCGAACAATGGGGCGGCACCCAGATCCAGAACCGTTTCGCCAAGGCGAGCGGCCGGCGCATGCTGTCGAAAGACATGTCTGCCTGGACGGCGATACGCATCATCGGCGATGCCGCTACCCGCACGCAAAGCGGCGACCCTGAGAAGATCGCCGCATTCATCCGCTCGCCCGACTTTTCCATTGCTGCGTTCAAGGGCCAGAAACTGACCTTCCGCGACTGGAACTGGCAATTGCGCCAACCGATTTTCCTTGGCGACGGCCGTTCCGTCATTTCGACCTCGCCGCAGGAAGGCTTCCTGCACCAGGTGTCGGAACTCGACACGCTGGGGGTCGACCAGCCGGAGACGAAATGCGTGCTGAAGTGAGGCGGGCGACGCTCAAAATCCACTCTGGGAGGAGTTACTGATGACAAGACGACTGACTTTCAAGGCAGCCGCCATTGCCACCGGCTTGTTGACGACCGGCCTGATGACCACCCCGGCATCCGCCTACATGGTCTATGTCTCCAACGAAAAGGACAACACGATCAGCGTCGTCGATTCCGCGACCATGGAGGTGGTCAAGACCATTCCAGTCGGCCAACGGCCGCGCGGCATCACCATCTCCCATGACGGCAAGTTCATCTATCTGTGCGCCAGCGACGACGACACCATCGAAATCATCGACACGGCCACACTGGAAATCGTCGGCTCATTGCCGTCCGGCCCCGATCCGGAGCTGTTCGTGCTCTCGCCGGACGGCAAGCGGCTCTACGTGGCCAATGAGGACGACAACCTTGTCACGGTGATCGACCTGGAAACCAAGAAAGTGCTGGCGGAGGTTCCCGTCGGTGTCGAGCCGGAGGGCATGGGCGTCAGCCCGGACGGTTCGGTCATGGTCAACACCTCCGAGACAACCAACATGGCGCATTTCATCGACACCACCAGCCATGAGATCACCGACAATGTGCTGGTTGATTCCAGGCCGCGTTTCGCCGAGTTCAAGCCGGACGGCTCCGAGGTCTGGGTTAGCTCCGAGATCGGCGGCACGGTCTCGGTGATCGACAATGCAACCCGCGAAGTGAAGCACAAGATCACCTTCGAGATTCCCGGCCTGCGTTCCGAATCGATCCAGCCGGTCGGCGTGCGCATTTCGGCCGACGGCAAGAAGGCTTACGTGGCGCTCGGCCCGGCCAACCGCGTCGCCGTCGTCAACGCCGAGACCTACGAGGTCGAGAAATACGTGCTTGTCGGCCAGCGCGTCTGGCAGCTGGCGTTCACCCCCGACCAGAAGATGATCATCAGCACCAACGGTGTCTCGAATGACATCACTTTCATCGACGTCGCCAGCGACGAGCCGATCCAGTCGGTTACCGTCGGCGCCCTGCCGTGGGGCGTGGTCGTGTCGCCGAATTGACGGTGATCGAGACAAAATTCAGGCAATGAAAGGGAGAAGACAATGAGGAAATACCGGGCAATTGCTTTCGCCACATTGATCGGTGCGGCGCTGACGGCATCCCATGGCTGGGCGCAAGACAATGATGACGACGACGATGACGAGGGCCCGAAGGTCACCCGTGCCAGCCAGGATGTGCCCGAGCTGATCCTCGGCTCGGCCGATGACAGCTTCACCGTCAACCAGAAGGATTTCGAGCTGATTGCCGGCCAGGGCTACCGCTGGAAGATCACCTCTGCGGCCGGTCTCGAATACAAGTTCCACACCGACCTGTTCCGCAATGTCTGGATGAACCAGATCGTCATCAACGATCTGGAAGTCCACATGAACGGCGCACCGGCCTGGCTCGAATTCGATTCCGAGGGCACGATGCAGGTGCAGTTCACCACCGTCCGTCCTGGTATCTATACATGGTCGGTGCCCGACCTTGCCGAAAAAGGCATGAAGGGCACGATTACGATCAAATAGGCCAGCGCGCCGCGGCGGCGGCAAAGAAAAGGCAACAATTTGCAGCACATGAAGCCAAATGGCGACGCAAATGGCGTGACGGCCCTGGAGGTTTCGGCCGTCAGCCACTCCTATGGATCGAAACGAGCGCTGAACGATGTTTCGTTCTCGATCACGCCGGGAAATTTCACCGTGCTGCTTGGCCTCAACGGCGCCGGCAAGACCACGCTGTTCTCACTGATCAGCCATCTCTACGACACTCGCCACGGCTCAATTCGCATTTTCGGCAACGATATCAGTCGCGCCCCCGGCGAGGCGCTGCGAAGGCTGGGGATCGTGTTCCAGGCGCGCACGCTCGACCTTGATCTCAGCGTATATCAGAATCTCTCCTACCATGCCTCGCTGCATGGTATCGGCGCGCGCGAGGCACGGCGGCGCATCGATGCCCTGCTCGCCTCGGTCGATATGGCCGACAGGCGCCATGACAAGGCCCGCAGCCTGTCCGGCGGGCAGATGCGCCGCATCGAGATCGCTCGCGCGCTGCTGCATCGTCCCTCGCTGCTTCTGCTCGACGAAGCGACAGTCGGGCTCGACATCCAGTCGCGGGCCGGCATCCTGGCCACCATTCGCAAGCTCGTCGCGACCGACGGGATCGGCGTTCTTTGGGCAACGCACTTGATCGACGAGGTCGAAGAAAACGACCATGTGGTGGTGCTGCGTGAAGGCAATCTCGTTGCAAAGGGCAATGTGAAAGAGGTTATCCTTTCCACCGGCATGAACACCATCCGGGAAGCCTTTTCGCAATTGAGCGGCCTGGATGCGCAGCAATCGGAAGGACTGGCGCCATGAGCGCTCAACCGCTCGCCAAACCGGCCGGGGTGGCTCCCGTCAGGGCGAAACCTTTCGCCCTTCGTCACTATCTGGTGTGCCTGAAGGGCATCCTGCTTCGCGAAGGACTGCGCTTCCTGAACCAGCGCGAACGCTTTGTCTCGTCGCTGGTGCGGCCGCTGCTATGGCTGTTCATTTTTGCGGCGGGTTTCCGCCAGGTGCTGGGCGTCTCGATCATCCCGCCCTACAAGACCTATGTTCTTTACGAGGTCTACATCACGCCGGGCCTGTGCGGCATGATCCTGCTTTTTGCCGGCATGCAATCGTCGCTGTCCATGGTCTACGACCGCGAGATGGGCAATATGCGCATTCTGCTGGTCAGCCCCTTTCCGCGCTGGTTCCTGCTGGTTTCCAAACTTCTGGCAGGCGTGGCGGTGGCGATTGCCCAGGTCTACGCATTCCTGCTCGTCGCCTGGTTCTGGGGCGTCAAGGCGCCGCCGATCGGCTATGTCATGGTGCTGCCGGCGCTGTTCCTCTCGGGGATGATGCTCTGCGCGCTCGGCATGCTGTTGTCGTCGATGATCCGGCAGCTCGAAAATTTCGCCGGAATCATGAATTTCGTGATCTTTCCGGCCTATTTCGCCTCCCCGGCTCTTTATCCGCTGTGGCGCATCCAGGAATCGAGCCCCCTTCTCTACCAGATCTGCGTGGCCAACCCCTTCACCTATGCGGTCGAACTGATCCGCTTTGCCTTCTACGGCCAGGTCGAGCTGTTTTCGTTGGCCGTGGTCGTCGGCTGCACGCTGATCTTTCTCACCGGTGCCATCATCGCCTACGATCCCTCGCGCGGATTGATGAACCGGAAACAGGACGCCGGAGGAAACGGATGAAGCGACATCTGAAAACAATCTGTCGTTGGAGCCTCCATTGGGGCGCTGCGCTGTTGCTGTCGTCGACGACGCTCCCGGCAATGGCCGCCTCCAACAACGATCCGGACTGGCCCTGCATCCAGCGCAAAGTGCCGGAGCTCTCGCTCGGCCAGGTGTGGAACGGACCCGAATTACCCGAAACAGCAGGCGACTGGGCGAAAGATTCCCGCATCTCCGATCTGGTCAAGACGGTTGCCGCCCGGCGCACGCCCATTGCCGAGGCGCAAAAGGAAATAAGAGCGTTCGCCGATTCCTTGCCCGCCGACAAGCGCGAGCCGCAACTGATGATGCTGGCGCGCGGCCTGTTCGACCATCTCAATGCCGAGCGTTCGCACGTCATTTCCGGGATCGCACGTTATGCGCACAGACAGCTCGACCTGGCCGCATGGCTGAGAAAAGAAGGCTCGGAACTCGATGCATTGCGGGCCAAACCCGATGCCGATCCCGACGAGATCGAGCGCCGCACCGACCAATTGACATGGGAGACCCGGCTTTTCGACGAACGCGTCCATTCGCTGACAGCGGTCTGCGAGGTGCCAACGCTGATCGAACAGCGGCTCTATCAACTATCCAAGACCGTTTCGGACGCGCTTGCCGAAAAATAGCGGCTCATGGCGGATGTGGGGGCGTATCGGGATAGAGCTTGCCGAACAGCGGCAGATACATGGCGCCCTTGCGCATCAGGAAATCGTGAAACGTCGCCATCGCCGGTGAAGCCGCTCGGTCGGCGCGCGAAACGGCAAACCATTGCCGCCTGATCGGCATTCCGACGACATCCAGAATGACCAGGCGCCCCGCCTCAACCTCGGATGCAATGGTGTGCGCCGAAATGAAGGCGACGCCGAGCCCTGCCATCACCGCCTGCTTGATGGTTTCGTTCGACCCAATTTCGATGCCGAGATCGTCAAGACGGCCGGGTAATTCGCCCAGGAATATCTCAAGCGAAATGCGCGTGCCCGAGCCTGGTTCGCGGATGAGGAAATGCTCCTGTGCGATCCGTTCCTTCGATATGTCGCGGACATCGACCAGCGGATGGTCGGGCGGCGCGATGATGACCAGCGGATGGTCGCCGAAGGCCGAAGCCCGAACCGGAATGTCGCGCGGCGGCCGGCCCATCAACGCGATATCGACATCGTGGCTCTTCAGATTGGCGATGATCTCGGAGCGGTTGCCTATCGTCAGCCGCATGTCGATGTCGGGATGCTCCTTCATGAAAGCCGCCATCATGCGCGGAGCAAAATATTTGGCGGTCGAAACGACGCCCAGCTTGAGACTGCCGATGCGCAGGCCCTTGATGGAGTCGATCTGGTCCCTGAGCAGCCTTAGCCTCTCATCCAGCAACTGAGCCGTTTCGACGAAGGCTAACCCTGCGGCAGTCGGACGCATACCGCCCGCCGTGCGATCGAAAAGGGCGATCCCCAGCTCTTCCTCGACCTGCCGCAACTGAATGGTGACTGCCGGAGGCGAAAGCCCCAACATCTTGGCGGCATTGACTATTTTCCCTGTGTCCGTGATCGCCTGCACGGCACGGAACTGCCTGAGAGTGAGGTTGCGCATGGTTTATGCTAAATCTTTTTTAGTAAGAAAGTAAACTTATTAAAATTTACTTAGGTGGATGGCTTTGATCTCATTTACCCCAAGCCTGATCTGCCCTGAGGAGGGTGGCGACAGGCTGGGGAGACACCGATGACCACCGCAACGCTCGATGCCGTTTTGAACTCCTATGTCGGAAAGGGCGACCCGCTTCGTGAAGCCGTGGCGACAACCGTCCACCAGCTCGCACAGGCCGCCACGAAAATCCGCAATGTCATCAACCAGGGTGCGCTCGGCAGAGCATTTGCCGGGGCGCGTAACAGCGCAAACAGCGATGGCGATCTTCAGAAGGATCTGGATGTCTTCGCCGACGACATTTTCCTCGATGCGATGCGGCAGGCACCAGTCGCATTCTATGCCTCCGAAGAACTGGAACAGCCGGTCCTCCTCGACAGCGATGCGCCGCTGGCAATCGCCATCGATCCGCTCGACGGATCGTCCAATATCGACACCAACGTCTCGATCGGGACCATCTTTTCACTTCTCCCTGCAACTGGCGCGCCGGACCAAAATCCGGCCGCCATTTTTTTGCAGCCGGGAAGCAACCAGATCGGCGCGGGCTACTTCATCTACGGACCGCAACTGGCCCTTGTCCTGTCGCTTGGCAGCGGCACGCATGTCTTCGTCCAATCGGCGCGATTAGGGACCTTCATCCAGGCGTATGAAAGCCGGATCATTCCCGACCGCGCGCATGAGTTTGCCATCAACGCCGCAAATTATCGCCATTGGGACGAGGCGGTGAGGCTCTATGTCGACGACTGCATGAAAGGCAGCGAGGGACCACGCGAACGCGATTTCAACATGCGCTGGATCGCCTCGCTGGTTGCCGACTGCTACCGCATCCTGATGCGTGGCGGCGTATTCCTCTACCCGGGCGACAAACGGCGCGGCTATGCCCAGGGCCGGCTTCGCCTCGTCTATGAAGCCAACCCGATCGCCTATCTGATCGAGCAGGCGGGCGGAATGGCAACCGACACGATCAGCCGCATTCTGGATATCGAGCCGCAAAGCCTGCATCAGCGCACGCCGCTGGTGTTCGGCTCGAAAAGAGAAGTGGCGCGCATCGCACGCTATCACCTGGCCCCGAGCCGTATCGGCGAACGGTCGCCGCTATTCGGCAATCGCGGCCTGTTCCGCGCCTGACGGAGCAAGCAGAATGTCTGCCAGGCACCCCATTATTTCGATTACCGGCTCTTCCGGAGCAGGCACGACATCCGTCAAGCGGATATTCGAGCAGATTTTCCGACGCGAGGATATCGAGGCCGCCTTCATCGAGGGTGATGCGTTCCACCGCTACGACCGCGCCGCGATGAAGGAAAAGGTCGCCGAGGAAGAGCGCAAGGGCAATCCCAACTTCACCCACTTCAACGCCGAGGCCAACGAACTGGAAATCCTGCAGTCGGTTTTCGAGGAATATGGCCGCAAGGGCACCGGCAAGACCCGTACCTACATCCATGATGAAGAGGAAGCCGAGTTCTACGGGCAGCCGGCCGGAACCTTCACCGCATGGCGCGAATTTCCCCCAAGCCAGCTCCTGTTCTACGAGGGGCTTCATGGCTGCGCCCAGACCGAAACCGTCGACCTGCCGAAATTCGCCGATTTGAAGATCGGCGTGGTGCCGGTCATCAACCTGGAATGGATTCAGAAGATCCATCGCGACAAGGCGACGCGCGGTTATTCGGACGAGGCGGTGATGGATTCGATCCTGCGCCGCATGCCCGACTATGTCCGCCACATCACGCCGCAATTCGCGCTGACCGATATCAATTTCCAGCGCGTGCCGATCGTCGATACTTCGAACCCGTTCATGGCGCGCTGGATACCGACGCCGGACGAATCGATGCTGGTCATCCGTTTCGCCAAACCGCGCGGCATCGATTTTCCCTATCTGCTGTCGATGATCCACGACAGCTTCATGTCGCGTGCGAACTCCATCGTCGTACCGGGAAACAAGCTCGATCTTGCCATGCAGTTGATCTTGACCCCGCTGATCCTGCAATTGATCGAGCGCCAGAACCGCGTGTCGTGAGAATCAGGGAGGCCCGCAGATGGCCGCATTTGCCCTTTGCCGATAGCTCGACGCTGAAGATTGCAACCGCCAGAGCCGCCTGACGAACGGACGACCCGAAACCGAAAGGATCAATGCCATGGCCAGCAAGTCCCAGACCGTCACCGGAGCGGATCGCTACAGATCCGGCGTCATGGAATACCGGAAAATGGGCTATTGGGAGCCCGACTACGAGCCGAAGGATACAGACCTCATCGCGGTGTTTCGCATCACTCCGCAGGAGGGTGTGGACCCGATCGAGGCGGCGGCTGCCGTGGCAGGCGAATCCTCGACCGCGACCTGGACCGTGGTCTGGACCGACCGGCTTACGGCGAAGGAGAAATACCGCGCCAAAGCCTATCGCGTCGACCCGGTGCCCAACGCGCCCGACCAGCATTTCGCCTATATCGCCTACGATCTCGACCTGTTCGAGCCGGGCTCGATCGCCAATCTCACCGCCTCCATCATCGGCAACGTGTTCGGCTTCAAGCCGCTGAAGGCGCTGCGGCTCGAGGACATGCGGCTGCCCGTCGCCTATGTGAAGACTTTCCAGGGGCCGGCGACCGGCATCGTGGTGGAGCGCGAACGCCTCGACAAGTTCGGCCGCCCGCTGCTTGGCGCCACCGTCAAGCCGAAGCTCGGACTGTCCGGCCGCAACTACGGCCGTGTCGTCTACGAGGCGCTGAAGGGCGGCCTCGACTTCACCAAGGACGACGAAAACATCAACTCGCAGCCTTTCATGCATTGGCGCGAACGCTTTCTCTACTGCATGGAAGCGGTCAACAAGGCGCAGGCCGAGACAGGCGAGATCAAGGGCACCTATCTCAACGTCACCGCCGCCACCATGGAAGACATGTACGAGCGCGCGGATTTCGCCAGGGAACTCGGCTCCAACATCGTCATGATCGACCTCGTCATCGGCTACACCGCGATCCAGTCCATGGCCAAATGGGCGCGCAGGAACGACATGATCCTGCACCTGCATCGCGCCGGCCACTCGACCTATACGCGCCAGAAGAACCACGGCGTCTCGTTTCGTGTCATCGCCAAATGGATGCGGCTTGCCGGGGTCGATCACATCCATGCCGGCACCGTTGTCGGCAAGCTGGAAGGCGATCCGGCTACAACGAAAGGGTATTACGACATCTGCCGGGAGGATTTTAATCCCACCCAGCTTGAGAACGGCATTTTCTTCGACCAGCATTGGGCCTCGCTCAACAAGCTGATGCCGGTCGCCTCGGGCGGCATCCATGCCGGCCAGATGCACCAGCTTCTTCACCTTCTCGGCGAGGATGTCGTGCTGCAGTTCGGCGGCGGCACCATCGGCCATCCGATGGGGATAGCGGCCGGCGCCACCGCAAATCGCGTGGCACTTGAAGCGATGGTTCTGGCCCGCAACGAGGGCCGCGACTATCTCAATGAAGGTCCCGAAATCCTCGAAAACGCCGCCAAGTTCTGTCTGCCGCTGAAGCAGGCCCTCGAAACCTGGAAGGACGTCACCTTCAACTACGCCTCGACCGACTCGCCCGACTTCGTTCCGGTTGCGACGGCTGCGGAATAACGGCTGTAGGTCATCAGATGACACTCCCCCTCACCCGACCTCCGCTTCGCTCGGCCACCCTCTCCCCGCCAGGGAGAGGAGATCAGAGACGTCGGCGCCCACCTCTTCTCCCCGACGGGGAGAAGGTGGCCCGAAGGGCCGGATGAGGGGGCATTTTTCCCCGAGATCAGAGGATTTTCACAATGCGCATCACTCAAGGAGCCTTCTCCTTCCTGCCCGACCTCACCGACGACCAGATCAGGGCGCAGGTACAGTACTGCATCGACAATGGCTGGGCGGTAAGCCTCGAATTCACCGACGACCCGCACCCGCGCAACACTTATTGGGACATGTGGGGCCATCCGATGTTCGACAATCCGGATGCGGCGGCCCTCATGCTGGAGTTGAACGAGTGCCGGAAAGCTTATGGCGACCGTTACATTCGCGTGGTCGCCTTCGATTCCTCGCATGGCTGGGAGTCGGTGAAGCTGTCCTTCATCGTCAACCGGCCCGCCGACGAGCCCGGCTTCCGGCTCGAGCGCCAGGATGGGGCCGGGCGTATGATACGCTATACGACGAAGCCCTACTCGGCCGATCGGCCGGTGGGAAGCAGATAGGCGTGAGGTCCAGCGGGACAGTAAATCACCCCCTCGCCCGGTCTGCTTCGCAAGCCACCCTCTCCCCGCTGGGGAGAGGAGAAACGGCACCACGGTCCCCTCTTTTCCCACCGGTGAGAAGGCGGCCGGATGAGAGGATGCTCCGAATACAAATGCACTGAACAGGTATTCCAATGTCCTTAACAGCAGAAGCCGAAATCCCCACGGCCATCGATCTGCGCAAGGAGTTTGAAAGCTCCGGGGTCAAGGATGTTCTTGCCGAACTCGACCGCGACCTGGTCGGACTTGCCCCTGTCAAGAAGCGCATCCGCGAGACCGCGGCGCTGCTGCTTGTCGAGCGCGCCCGCAAGAGCATGGGGCTCGCCCATGAAACGCCGACGCTCCATATGAGCTTCACCGGCAACCCGGGCACCGGCAAGACAACGGTGGCGATGCGCATGGCCGATCTGCTGCATCGGCTGGGCTACATCCGCAAGGGTCATCTCGTCTCGGTCACCCGCGACGATCTTGTCGGGCAATATATCGGACACACTGCCCCGAAGACGAAGGAGATCCTGAAACGGGCGATGGGCGGCGTGCTGTTCATCGACGAGGCCTACTATCTCTATCGGCCGGAGAACGAGCGAGACTACGGCCAGGAGGCAATCGAGATCCTGCTTCAGGTCATGGAAAACCAGCGCGACGACCTCGTCGTCATCCTCGCCGGCTATACGCAGCGCATGGACCGCTTCTTCGAAAGCAATCCGGGCTTTCGTTCGCGCATCGCCCATCATATAGACTTCCCCGACTACGCAGACGACGAACTCCTTCAGATCGCGACCAGAATGCTCGACCAGCAGAACTACAAGCTTGACGCGAGCGCGGTGACCGCCCTCACCGACTATATCGCGCGCCGGCGGGCTCAGCCGCATTTCGCCAATGCACGCTCGATCCGCAACGCGCTGGATCGCGCCAGGCTGCGCCAGGCCAATCGGCTGTTCGAAACCGCTGAGGGGCCGCTCGACGCCCATGCGCTGTCGACAATCTCGGCTGCGGACATTACGGCAAGTCGCGTATTCTCGATGCAATCCAAGCCCCCGCAAGGAGCCGCCAAATGAGGCACAAAACCATCATCGCCCCTTCCGTGCTATCATCGGATTTCTCGCGGCTCGGCGAGGAGGTCGAGACGATCGTGCGGGCGGGGGCCGACTGGATTCACCTCGACGTCATGGATGGCCATTTCGTGCCGAACATCACTTTTGGCCCGCCGGTCATCAAGGCGATCCGCGACCGCACCGACAAGGTGTTCGACTGCCATTTGATGATTGCGCCGGCCGATCCCTATCTGGCGGCCTTTGCCGATGCCGGATGCGACATCATCACGGTTCACGCCGAGGCTGGTCCACATCTCGACCGCTCGCTGCAGGCGATCCGCAATCTCGGCAAGAAGGCCGGCGTCTCGCTCAACCCCTCGACGCCCGAAAATGTCATCGAATATGTACTCGACCGGCTCGACCTCGTCCTGCTGATGACAGTCAATCCTGGCTTTGGCGGCCAGGCCTTCATTCCGTCCGTCATCGAGAAGGTGAAGCGGGTCAAGGCGCTGATCGGCGACCGCCCGATCGACATCGAGATCGACGGTGGCGTAACCCCCGAAACCGCACCGCTGGTTACCGCCGCCGGTGCCAACGTGCTGGTGGCCGGTTCGGCGGTTTTCAAGGGTGGAACCGAGGCGGCGTACCGCAGCAACATCGCCGCCATTCGCCAAGCCGCCGACGGCGCAGTTTCGAAAGCCGCCTGACCGATATCTTCTTCATGGAATTCTGACCATGGCCGCAATACCCCCAGTCTGCGATTTCGGATGGCCGGCAGTGGACGCCACCCTGCCCGGCATCGATGGGAAAAATCATTCCCTGTTCGACCTCGCCGGGCCGAATGGGCTCGTCGTCGCCTTCATCTGCAATCATTGCCCTTATGTGAAATCGGTCGTCCAGCGCATCGTTCGCGATGCGGCCGACCTCAAGGCGCAAGGAGTGGGCTTCGTGGCGATCAGTTCCAACGATGCCGAGGCCTATCCGGAAGACTCCTTCGAGAACATGGAACTGTTTGCCACCAAGCATCAATTCCCCTTTCCCTATCTCTACGATGAGGACCAGTCGGTAGCACGCGCCTATGGCGCGGCCTGCACGCCGGATTTCTTCGGCTTCAACGGCGAACTGACTCTTCAATATCGCGGCAGGCTCGATGCTTCACGCAAGGAGACGGACGCACCTGGCCTGCGCCGCGACCTCTACGAAGCCATGAAGCACGTGGCCCGCACTGGAAATGGCCCGACCGACCAGATCGCCTCGATTGGCTGTTCCATCAAATGGAAGGAGAGTGCATGAGCGCCGAAACCCGCAATCCCCTGCCTTTTCCTCGAGCGATATTGTTCGACCTTGACGGAACCCTGATAGATTCGGTTCCCGATCTTGCCGCCTCCGTCAACGAACTGCTGGAAAGCCGGGGCCTGCCGGAGCTCTCGTTGCCTGAGGTCCGGTCGATGATAGGCAATGGTGTCAGGAAGCTGGTCCAGCGCGCCTTTGCCGCGCAGGCAAGTCCACTTACGGAAGCTGAACTCGACGAAGCGAACCGCGAGATGGTGCAGATCTACAGTCGCCAACTGACCCGTCTCACCAGCCTCCTGCCCGGCGCCCAGGAGGCGATCGCGCATCTGCACATCAATGGCGTCAAGCTCGGCGTCGTTACCAACAAACCGCAAGTGGCGACGCGTGAAATCCTGCTTCACTTCGGCCTGACGGATCGGCTCGGCGCAATCGTCGGCGGCGATGCGGTCACGCACATGAAGCCTGCGCCCGACGCGCTGTTTCTGGCGCTCGACCAGTTGGGCGTGGAGCCAAGTCAGGCCCTGATGGTCGGCGACAGCATCACCGACGTCGAGGCAGCGCGGGCAGCCGGCATACCCGTGGTTCTCATACGCGGCGGCTATACCAAGGCCCCGGTCGAGGAACTCGGCGCCGATTTGATTTGCGACAGCTTGAAAGATTTGCCCGCGGCTCTGAACGAACTGCGAAAAGCGGCGTAGCGCATGGCCGGAACAAGCAACAGCCCGAAGATCCGTGACGATCTTCGGGCCGTTGCTTCCTATAGGGCCTGTTTGGCTTATTCGGAGAATTGCTTCAGATAGGCGATGACATTGGCGATTTCGTCGTCCTTTTTCAGGCCGGCGAACGCCATCTTGGTGCCCTTGACCATGGTCTTCGGCGCGCGGAGAAATTCTGCCAGCGTCTCATCGTTCCAGACCAGGCCCCCTTCGCCGGCCTTGACCATGGCCGGAGAGTATTTGAAACCCTCATGCGTACCCGCCGTCTTGCCGATCACGCCCTTGAGCGAAGGACCGACCTTGTTCTGATCCGTGTCGGCGACGTGGCAGGCCTTGCATCTGTTGAATACCTTTTCGCCGGCTGCGGCGTCCTGCGCCTGGGCTTGCGTGGCCAACAGGCCGGCTGCAGAAATGGCTACGAAAAGTGCTATTGAACGCATGGCGTTTCCTCATGAATCTCCAGGGTGCCCTGGGCAATTGCGAAGGCCGTTGTTATTTCCGACAACATGCGCTTTTTCATGTCGGCGACAGGGTTTGTTGTCTTTTCTGGCAAATAACGGCATGTGCGCCTGCAAAAGCTAAATAGAGTTGGCTGGAAGTCAATCGTACGAATGTCCAGAAAGCGCGACCTTTTGGCCCTCGCTGCCCTCGTCGGCGGCCCCGGTATCCTTTGTTGACGCCTCTGGAGCGAACGCGTAGCCTTGGCCCTTTCCCGATGGCACCTCGGGAAGTTTGAGCGATAAATCGTTCCGTGGCTCGGAGCGGTCGTTCGCGGACGAACGCCGGAACGGCGAGAGGCGCTGAAATGAACATGGTCGACTTGGTCCTGACGGTATGCCTGACCGCCAACCCTAGTCAGTGCCGTGTCGAGCACCTCTATTTCGAGAGCCATGGCTCCCTGTTCCAGTGCATGCTCCTGGCCCCTCCTGAAATTGCGAAATGGACCGAGCAGCACCCAAAGCACAAGGTTGTTCGTTGGAAGTGCAACTTTCCGGACCACGGGCGGGCAATCTGATCGACAGCCGCTCCAATCGTCATTGGGAGTATCCGATGTGCTAGCCTCCAGGCGCGATCTTTTGCGGCTCACCATGCTCGCCGCTACCACGACCCTCGGCATGCAGCCCACAAAGGTGCTTGCCGCCGACAAGGTGCGTATCGGCGTGCTGAAATTCGGCACGGTGAGTTGGGAGCTGGATACGCTCAAGCATCACCGCTTCGATGCTGCAAACGGCATCGAAGCGGAAATCGTCTATTTCGCCGGAGAAGACGCCACCAATGTCGCACTGCTTGCCGGTGAAATCGACGTGATCGTCTCCGACTGGCTGTGGGTATCGCGCCAGCGCTCGCTGGGCGACGATCTCACGCTTGTTCCCTATTCGTCGGCCGTCGGCGCGATCATGGTCAAGGAAGACTCCTCGATCAAAACCATCGGCGACTTGCAGGGCAAGAAGATCGGCGTCGCCGGCGGGTCGCTCGACAAGAGCTGGCTGCTCATCCAGGGCCTGGCCGCACGCGACCACGGCATGGATCTGCCGTCGAGCAGCGAAGTCGTATTCGGGGCGCCGCCCCTGCTTTCGGAAAAGGCGATGCAGGGCGAACTCGATGCGGTTCTGAATTTCTGGCATTTCTGCGCACGGCTCGAGGCAAACGGTTTTCGCCGTCTGGTCAGCGCCGAGGAGGCGGCCAAGGCTCTGGGGGCCAGCGGGCCGGTGTCGGCGCTGGGCTATGTCTTTCACGACAAATGGGCAGATGAGAACCCGGTGGCCGCGATGGGCTTTGTCAAGGCGTCCGCCGCCGCCAAGCAACTGCTGGCGACATCGGATGCGGAATGGCAGCGGCTGGCGCCGCTGATGCGCGCCGAAGGCCGAGAACTGGAGACGCTGCGTACCCGCTATCGCGAAGGCATTCCGACACGACGACCCGCCGAGGACGAAGCCGACGCGGCAAAGCTCTATCGCGTGCTCGCCGATCTCGGCGGCGAGAAGCTGGTCGGCGAGGCGCGCGAAATGGCGCCCGGAACATTCTGGCCGAAACTGACCCAATGAACGGGCAAGGCGCGCCGAACGAAGCACAGGGCTGGTCAGCCGCGACGACGCGGGGTCCAAGACGGCTTCTCCCGACGCTTGCGCCTCCGCTGACGGTAGCAATCTCGCTGCTGGTGCTGCTCGTCCTGTGGAATCTCACGGCAACGATCTGGCCAAGCCGCGCGTTCCCGCCACCTGCCGAGGTCTGGCGCGTGCTTGTCAACGAGACGGCGAATGGCGAGCTGCCCTATCATCTCGGCGTAACGCTCGGCCGAGTGGCCATTTCGTTCGCGCTCGCCATGAGCATAGGCACGGTAATCGGTGTGTTCCTCGGCATGCATCGCCGCGCCGACCAGTTCTTCAACGCCTGGGTGGTCCTGTTCCTCAACATACCGGCGCTTGTCATCATCGTGCTTGCCTATATCTGGTTCGGCCTCAATGAGGTCGCCGCAATCGGCGCGGTGGCGGTCAACAAGATTCCCAATGTGATCGTCACCATGCGGGAAGGTGCCCGCGCGCTCGACCCGCGTTATGCTGAAATGGCGACGGTGTATCGCTTCAGTCCGCTCGACCGCATCCGGCACATCTTGCTGCCGCAACTCCAGCCCTATCTGGCCGCCGCCTCGCGCTCCGGCATCTCGCTCATCTGGAAGATCGTCCTCGTCGTCGAACTGCTTGGTCGCTCCAATGGCGTCGGCTTCCAGATCTACCTTCATTTCCAACTGTTCGAGGTTGGGGCGATCCTCGCCTATACGCTGGCTTTCGTGGCCGTCATGCTTCTCGTCGAAATGCTTCTGGTGCAGCCCTTTGAACGATATGCAACCCGTTGGCGCGGCCGCCCCGCTTAAGGTGGACATCGCCGAGAAGATTTTCCGTTCGGCGCAGGGCGTTTCGGTGAAAGCCCTCGAGGATTTGTCCTTCGAGGTAAGAGAGGGCGAATTCGCCTGTCTGCTTGGCCCCTCCGGCTGCGGCAAGACTACGACGCTGCGCATCCTGCTTGGCCTCGATACCGATTTCTCGGGCTCTTTTCATCTGCCGGCGGACCGCAATGGCCGCGTCGCTGCCGTCTTCCAGGAGCCGACCCTGCTGCCATGGCGAACGGTGGAGCAGAATGTCCGGCTGGCCCTGCCCAAGAGCCTTCGAGGCGCCGATCTGGACGGGCTCTTCGACCGGCTCGGACTCTCCGGAATGCGTTCGCTCTACCCTTCCGAACTCTCTCTGGGGCTTGCCCGCCGGGTGGCGCTGGCGCGCGCCTTCGCCACTGAGCCGACCGTGCTGTTTCTCGACGAGCCCTTCGTCTCGCTGGACGAGCAGACGGCTGCGGGCCTGCGCAATCTGCTGCTAAACGTCTGGTCCGCCCGGCCGACGACCGCCTTGATGGTGACCCACAATGTGCGCGAGGCGCTGCTGCTTTCGGACCGCATCATCGTCCTGTCGCAGCGGCCGGGGCATGTCGTTGGCATTTTTGACGTCCGTCTGCCGCGTCAATACCGAAACATACAGGTCATGAACGATCTGGCTCGGTCCTTCGAACAGAAATTTCCGGGAATTTTGGCAAGGCAATGACCATGGCGCCCGACCCGCTGCGCAGAAATCTCCTCAAGGTCATGGCCTTGTTCGGCGCCGGCGCGGCAATCGCTCCATGCCTTGGAAGCAGTTCGAATGCTGCCGGCAAGGAGCGTGAATTCACGCTCGAGCAGATCGCCGACGGCGTCTATTCGTTTTCCGGTGCCTATGAACTGGTGTCCGAAGAAAACCAGGGCGCCATCTGCAATCTCGGTCTGATCGTCGGCAATGAAGCGGCGGCGGTGATCGACAGCGGCGGCAGCATCGCCGAGGCAAAGTCGTTCATCGCCGCGATCCGCAAGATCACCGACAAGCCGGTGCGTTATGTTGTCAACACCCACATGCACCCAGATCATCTGTTCGGCAACGCGGCGTTCCGCGACATCGGCGCCGTGGTGGTGGGCCACCACAACTTGCCGCGTGCGCTCGAAGCGCGAGGCGCATTCTATCTGAAAAGCTATCGCGAACAGCTTGGCGAGGCCCTGATGAGGGACATCGAGATCGTTCCTCCGTCCCTAACGGTCGACAAGCGGCTGGAACTCGACCTCGGCGGGCGTCGCATCGAGCTGCGCGCCTGGGAAGCGGCTCACACGGACAATGATCTGACGGTGTTCGACACCGCGAGCCGCACGTTGTTCGCCGGCGATCTGGTCTTCATGGGACATCTGCCGACGCTTGACGGCTCACTTCTCGGATGGCTTCGCCAGACCCCCGAGCTTCGGACCATCGAGGCAGCCCGCGTCGTTCCCGGTCACGGCCCTGCCTCTGCCCCTTGGCCCGCCGCATTGGAAGCGCAGACGCGCTATTTCGAGGCGCTGGCGGCCGATATTCGCAAGGCAATCTCCAAGGGCCAGCCCCTGGCGGAGGCGGTCAAGACCGCCGGATCGGGTGCCCGCGATGACTGGTCGTTGTTCGACGAATACAATGAACGCAACGCCACTGCCGCCTATGCCGAGCTCGAATGGGAATGAGTTGCACTTTCGGTCGTGGTGACGAGTAAGGGCAGTTCGTTGCCAATCGGCCGATCCTGGCTTATTGTTCCAGCGCGCTGGGCACCACGGCCAGCATGTCACGACTGTCCGGACGATATGCTGAAGCTTTGATTGCGCGTGTTCGCTTGTGCGGGGGAACCGTTGATGGCGAATGCGCAATGGGTATCGTGGAGGCATGAAATGCGAGATTTCCGACATGGCCGCCGGCGGACGATCGTTTCAGGCATTGCAGCCCTTATACTGGCAGTAGCCGGATTGAGCGGGGGTTTGCCCGGAACAGCCCACGCCGAGAGCGCCAACATACGGTCGAGCAATATCTGGGACGGGCTGAAGACCGACGTGTTCGGCGACAAGGCCATCCAGACCGACACCGGCATCGTGCGTCTCGACGCACCGAAGCGTGCGCAAGACGCAGCACTCGTTCCGGTCGATATCTTCGTCGATCCGAAGAAGGCGCCCGAAGGCTTGAAGGCGCTGACCCTGATCGTCGACGTGAACCCCTCGCCCGTCGCCGCGACATTCAAGTTCGGAAACGACGCCGGCGTGACGCATCTGGCAACCCGGCTGCGCGTTGACGACTATTCGTTCATACGGGTGATCGCCGAGACCCCGGACGGCAAGCTCCATATGGCGGAAACCTTCGTCAAGGCATCCGGCGGATGTTCCGCGCCGGCCGTCAAGAACGCGGCCGAAGCCAGGAAGACCATGGGCCAGATGAAGCTGCGTCAGTTCAGCCAGGCGGAATCCGCCGATGGTGCGTCACAGGAATTGCAGGTGATGATCCGTCACCCCAACAATTCCGGTCTGCAGAAAGACCCGCTGACGCACTATTTCATTCCGCCGCACTTCATCCATCAACTGACCGTTTCGCAAGGTGACCGGCCGATCTTCAGCATGGAAGGCGGAATCTCCATTTCGGAGGATCCAAACTTCCGGTTCGACTACAAGTCGGATGGAAAAGGCGAAATCCGCGTCGAGGCGACAGACACCAAGGGCCAGGTGTTCGGCGACAAGTGGCCGCTGGAAGCGGCCGGCCTCTAACTTAGGGCTTCATGCAAGCTTGGACAGCCGGGCTTTATGCCCGGCGGTCGACGGAACCGGCGGTCGCAGAGCAACGCAACTCAGAAGCAGCGCATGTCGGCTTCCGCCTGCGCCCGCTTCAATTCGGTGCTTTTCGCCTTCGCCGGCGCGCTTTCGCGGAACAGGCCGGCTGCCTCACCGGTGGTAAGCGACATTCGCTTGAACGTTTCAGCGGCCACATAATCCTCATACGGCACGATCGACGAGATCACGTCTATGGAGCAGGAGCACCGTTCGAGCATCTCGTTGGTTTCGCCGTTGGATTTCATGCAGCCGAAGACATAGTCGGCAAGGGCTGCAGTCGGATAGTCGTTGGCGGCATATGACGGCCAGGCGCCGGCAAAAACCAGGCTCGCCGCAAGCAGAATCCGCAATCGCGAAATCATGGTGATCTTCCTCCCAAGGCTCGGATGAGGCGTTGCAGATGATGCGCGTGAGGATGAGCAGGCAATATAAGACCAAAGGAGGATGGCCCTCAAGACCGAGCAGAGGCTGGCGAAAACCGGACAACCCCGGCTCGCTCCCGAATTTTCCGTCCGGCGGATTCGGATCTATTCAGCTTGCGCAGATGTTATCGAGCGATATCGGCTTGCGAGGCACCCGATCGCCTCCAAGCAGCGCCTTCGCAGACTACAACAAGGCGCGTTGAAGAACTGCTTCGAAAACGTCACTCATATAAATATTATTCATACTTCTATGCATGCCCATCAAGGCCAATTTTGATAATAGTTATTCTAGAATGAATCTTTTATCAGAAGAACATTCAATTATTATTGCGTTGCAGTATAATATCTACCGCATTGCAGCATAAACCTACCCGTTTGTGCTTGCCATGGTCAACTTTCTGACATAGCCTTTCCTTGTTTCCGGCTTCAAAGGGCGTCACCGTCACTAGGGAGCGGCGACAGTCTTTCGTAGGCCAAGTGGGATGGGCGGTAATGGTGCCCTCCGCTCATCTGGCTTAGGTCGTGACACGCTGCCGGAAATACTTCCCCCGCATGAATCGCTTGGGCAAGCCCTCGTGGGCGAGGTGAGTGATTCGCCATTGTGAACCTCGGGAGGACTTTGATGCGTGTACTAAACAAGGCTACCTACATTCTGACGACTGCGGCGTTTCTGGCGTGCGGCGCGTCGTCTGGTGCACTGGCAAATGAAGACCTGGCCAAACTGGCCGCCGATGCCAAGAACTGGGCAATGCCGACAGGCGACTATGCGAATACCCGTTTTTCCAAGCTGAACCAGATCACCAAGGAGAATGTGAAGGACCTGCAGGTCAAATGGACTTTCTCAACCGGCGTGCTGCGTGGGCACGAAGGCGGACCGTTGATCATCGGCGACGTCATGTATGTGCACACGCCGTTCCCGAACATCGTCTATGCGCTCGACCTCAACAATGACGGCAAGATTCTGTGGAAGTACGAGCCCAAGCAGGACCCGAACGTTATCCCCATCATGTGCTGCGATACGGTCAATCGCGGTGTCGCCTATGGCGACGGCAAGATCATCCTGAACCAGGCCGACACGACGGTCGTGGCGCTCGATGCCAAGACCGGTAAAGTCGCCTGGTCGGTCAAGAACGGCGACCAGATTGACGGCAGCAAGGGCGAATCCGGCACGTCCGCGCCGATGGTCGTCAAGGATAAGGTCATCATCGGCGTATCAGGCGCCGAATTCGGTGTTCGCGGCTGGATCGCCGCCTACAATCTGAAGGATGGCTCGCTGGCGTGGAAGGCCTATTCCACCGGGCCGGACGCCGAGACGCTCATCGACCCGGAAAAAACCACGCATCTCGGCAAGCCTGTCGGCAAGGATTCCGGCATGAACACCTGGGAAGGCGAGCAGTGGAAGACCGGTGGCGGAACGACCTGGGGCTGGTACTCCTATGATCCGGAGCTGAACCTGATCTATTACGGAACCGGCAATCCATCGACCTGGAACCCGGTACAGCGCCCCGGCGACAATCGCTGGTCGATGACCCTCATGGCCCGCGATGCCGACACCGGCATGGCCAAATGGCTCTACCAGATGACGCCGCACGACGAGTGGGACTATGACGGCATCAACGAGAACATTCTCGTCGACGACATGGAGGTCAACGGCGCCAAGCACGACGTTCTGGTGCACTTCGACCGCAACGGCTTCGCCTACACGCTGGATCGCGGCACGGGCGAGCTTCTCGTCGCCAAGAAGTACGATCCGACGGTGAACTGGGCCACCGAAGTCGTCATGGACAAGAACAGCGACCAATATGGCCGCCCGCAGGTCGTGGCGAAATATTCGACCCAGCAGAACGGTGAAGACACCAACACCACCGGCGTATGCCCGGCGGCACTTGGCACCAAGGACCAGCAACCGGCGGCCTATTCGCCGAAGACCGGCCTGTTCTACGTGCCGACCAACCATGTCTGCATGGACTATGAGCCTTATCGGGTAAGCTACACCGCCGGACAGCCCTATGTCGGCGCGACGGTTTCCATGTATCCGACCCCGAACAGCCATGGCGGCATGGGCAACTTCATCGCCTGGGATGCGGCAAAGGGTGAGATCGTCTGGTCTGTCCCCGAGCAGTTCTCGGTCTGGTCGGGCGCGCTTGCCACCGACGGCGACGTTGTCTTCTACGGCACGCTGGAAGGCTACATCAAGGCGGTCGATACCGACGGCAAGGAGCTTTACAAGTTCAAGACCCCGTCGGGCATCATCGGCAACATCACCACCTATGAGCATGGCGGCAAGCAGTACATCGCCGTTCTCTCCGGTGTTGGCGGCTGGGCTGGCATCGGCCTCGCCGGCGGCCTTCTGTCGCCTGAGAACGCGGCGGCTTGGCAAACTGCTGTCTCCGGTGAGAACGCGCCGACCGACGAAGCGACCAGCGTTGGAACGGCCGGCCTTGGCGCGGTTGGCGGTTATGCCGCGCTTGCCGACTATACGACGCTCGGCGGCCAGCTGACCGTCTTCGGTCTTCCGGACTGACGCTTCGGAAGTGACCGGCTAACGCCTGCCAGGCAGGCAGGCGTCGAAAACGAGAGCCCGGAACATCGGAACTCGCTTCCGGGCGCTCGCGTTCGCACCGAATATCTACATGCTCCCCCTGCAGCGTTCAGACTACGGGCGTTGCGACATGCTGTGACAAACACGAGGTTTTGAATGTCAGTCCGCATCGCATTTCCAGCTCTCGCTCTGCTTCTCCTCACCGGCGGCCTTGGCCCTGCTCAGGCCGACGACAAGGCCGCTGCCGCGGTCGCCTCCGAGGAGGGCGGGAAATATTTCGATGCCGACGGCAACCCGACCTTCAAGTTCGAGAACGGCGAGGTGGACTGGTACACATTCAGCGGCTACCGCCGCTATCATTCGGATTGCCATGTTTGTCATGGGCCTGACGGCGTCGGCTCCAGCTATGCCCCGGCACTGGCCACCTCATTGAAGACGATGGACTACGGAACCTTCATTTCCATCGTCGCGGAGGGCCGCAAGAATGTCGGCGGCGGCAAGGAAAGCGTCATGCCGGCCTTTGGCGACAACAAGAACGTCTATTGCTACATGGATGACCTCTACGTCTATTTGCGCGCACGCGCGGTGGGCGACCTGCCGCGTGGCCGCCCGCCCAAAAAGGCTGACAAGCCCGAAGGCGCCAAGGAACACGAAGCTTCCTGCATGGGTGGATGACGATGGCCCGACGCAACCTCATCGGCTTCAAACCGGCCATCGCGGCCATTGCGATGGCCGCCGCCCTGCCCGGCACGGCCTTCGCACAGGGCGCCGGCCTGGGTGCCGCGGGCGAACTCGTCGATCCGGAGGTGCTGCGCGTTTGCGCCGATCCGTCGAACATGCCTTTCACCGACAAGAACGGCCAAGGCTTCGAGAACAAGCTGGCCGAACTTGTCGCGGCCAAGCTCGGCCGCAAATCGGTTTCCTACACATGGTTTCCGATGGTGATGGGCTTCGTGCGCAACACGCTGCGGGCCAATCGCTGCGACATCATCATGGGCTATGCCCAGGGCGACGAACTGGTGCAGAACACCAACGCCTATTACCGCTCGACCTATGTCTTGGTCTATCCCAAGGGCGGCGACCTCGACGGAGTCGACACGATCGAGGATCCGAAGCTGGCCGACAAGAAGATCGGCGTCGTTGGCGGCACCCCGCCCTCGGCGAACATGGCGGCCGCCAAGCTCATGCGTAATGCGAAGATCTACCCGCTGTCTGTCGACACGCGGATTGCGCCATCGATGGCCGAACTGATGATCAAGGACATGCAAAGCGGCCTCATCGATGCGGCCGTCCTGTGGGGACCGATGGCCGGCTACTATGTGAAAGAGGCCAAGGCCGACCTGGCGATCGTTCCGCTGGTGAAGGAGAAGGTCGGGTCGCGAATGTCCTACCGCATCACCATGGGGGTGCGTCCGTCCGATCAGGAATGGAAGCGCACGCTCAACAAGTTCATCAGGGAAAACCAGGACGAGATCAACAAGCTCCTGCTTGAGTACAACGTGCCGCTGCTCGACGAACAGGACAGACCGATCACGCAATAGAACCGTGTGCGCAGCAGGCTGCCTTAGCGGATTTGGCGAAAGCCGAAGGCAATGAAGGGAAAGGAAATAATCGTGCTGCTCCTGGCGGGCCTTCTTGGTTCACTGCACTCTCCCGTCTTGGCCGGGGGCGTGAACGAGCCCGCCGACTACCGCATGGACGAGTACAGGGCTCCGGTTCCCGACACGCTGAAGGGCGCGCGCGTGGTGACCACACAGGAGGCTGAAACCCTGTGGCGCAACAAGGAGGCGGTGTTCATCGACGTCATGCCGAACACACCGAAGCCGGCGGGCCTGCCGGCCGGCACGATTTGGCATGACAAGGTCAGAAAGGACATTCCCGGGAGCATCTGGCTCGCCAATGTCGGTTACGGCGCGCTGACCCCCGAACAGGCGGCATATTTCCGTGAGGCGCTTGCCGCGAACACCTCCGGTAAGGCGACGCCTATCCTGTTCTACTGCATGACCGATTGCTGGATGTCATGGAACGCCGCCAAGCGGGCCATCGAATGGGGATATGAATCGGTGATCTGGTATCCCCTTGGCGTCGATGGCTGGGAGCAAGCCGGGTTGCCGCTGGAGGAAAGGAGGCCGCTGGTGGAGCCCTGAAGGCTCGATTTCCATATTCAAGACACTATATTTGTTTAACTCCAGTTTCAGAACCTGATCTCTCATTTGTCCATTTGCGTAACTTGTACGTGACTCGATGGACAGGGCCATTGCGCAACGGTGCCGCTGCAATGGCCGCAACCGGAATCGGCTTCTCAGGGGCCGATGCAAAGGAGGAAAGAATGAAGAAAAGCTGGACGAAACCTACCATGTGCCAGGTTGCGGCAGGCATGGAGATTTCACGCTATCTGCCTGCTGAAATCACTCCCAAGAAGTAAGCCGCGAGGGTGCGTGTCTCTGTGAAGGAGACACGCACCTGTTCGGCGGGGGCGTGACCGTCTGAGGCATTGCAAGGCAGCACCGATCCTGATCGGACGGCGGTGCTGCGCAGAGGGCTGTTGTGGACCGCAGCGAGTCCCTCTTTGGCGAAAGGCGCTACTCTCACCTCCAAGCGCAGCTTAAGGCAGGCGCGTTCAGCCGCGCATGTCGATGAATTCAGATGGATGTCCTATGCGCGTGAAGATCGTCGGATCGGCGGCCGGGGGTGGCTTCCCGCAATGGAACTGCAATTATCGGCTGAGCCGAGCCGCCAGAGCCGGTGCGGCGGGCGTCAAGGCCCGCACGCAGTCCAGCCTGGCGGTTTCCGCCGATGGCGAGCGCTGGGTGCTGATCAACGCCTCACCCGATATCCGCCAGCAGATTGCCGAAAACCCACAATTGCAACCGCAGGCTGATGCCCCCTTGCGGTCCACGCCGATCCGCGCGGTCGTGCTGACCAATGCCGATGTCGATCATATCGCCGGCTTGCTCAGCCTGCGCGAGCGCCAGCCCTTCGCCATCTATGCGACAAGACAGGTATTGGCGGCGCTCGATGCCAATTCCATCTTCTCGGTTCTCGATCCGGCCATCGTTCCACGCCGCATCCTTCAGGAGAACAGTGAATTCGCCATCCGCGATGCGGATGGAAATGACACCGGCGTGCGCATGGAGGTTTTCGCCGTGCCGGGGAAAGTCGCGCTCTTTCTGGAAAATCCGAACCTGCCCGATGCAAATTACGGCTCCGAGGAAGGGGACACCATTGCGGTGCGCTTGCCTGGCCGGTCCGGTCGCGCGCTGTTTTATGTTCCCGCCTGCGCGCGCATCGATGACCGCTTGCGAGCGCGTCTTTCCGGCGCTTCATGCGTCCTGTTCGACGGAACCGTCTATACCGACGACGAGATGATCACGGCTGGCGTTGGCGCGAAAACAGGGGGGCGCATGGGCCATCTTGCCATGTCGGGCGAGGACGGCTCGATCGCCGGCCTGGCGGATCTGGATATCGGCCGTCGAATCTTCGTCCACATCAACAACACCAATCCGGTTCTTGACGAAAATTCGGCCGAACACGCAGCAGTCAGGGAAGCCGGCTGGGAAGTCGGCCATGACGGGATGGAGATCGAGCTGTGAGTGGCTTTCATGACGCCGCCAAGAACGGCCTGACCGCTAGCCAGTTGGAGGCGGTGCTGCGGCAGGTCGGCGCCGAGCGCTACCACAACCGTCATCCCTTTCATCACCAGATGACCGAAGGCGCGCTGACGAAAAGCCAGATGCAGGCCTGGGCGCTCAACCGCTACTGCTACCAGGCGGTCATTCCGCGCAAGGACGCGATGATCCTGGCGCGCGCCGAAGACCCGGCCTTCCGCGCCGCCTGGCGCAAGCGTATCGAAGACCACGATGGCGAAGACGGCTGGAGCGGCGGCATCGCCAAATGGCTGAAACTGGCGACGGGGCTCGGCCTTGCCGCGGAGGATGTGACCAGCGAGCGGCTGGCACTGCCGGCAACCCGCTTCGCCGTCGGCGCTTATCTGTCCTTCTGCACCAACCGCACGCTGCTGGAGGCGGTGGCCTCTTCGCTTACCGAGTTGTTTTCGCCGGTCATCATCAGCGAGCGCGTGCCGGCGATGCTCGCCAAATATGACTATGTCACCAAAGACACGCTGGTTTATTTCGCGGCCCGCCCGCAACAGGCCTCGCGCGACGCCGACTTCGCGCTCGCCTATGTGTTGGAACACGCCGACACGCCCGAGCGCCAGCAAAGCGTTATCAATGCGCTGGTGTTCAAATGCAATGTGTTGTGGGCTATGCTCGACGCGCTGATGCACGCCTATGGCGAGCCGGACCATATCCCGCCCGGCGCCTTCCGACCGGATGAAGGCTCATGAACACGCTTCGGCAGAGAACAACGATCACGCGCCGGTCCACGCCGGCTTTGCCGCGCCATGTCCGCATCCAGTTCGATCCGGTGCGCCAGGCGTGGGCAGTCCTGTCGCCCGAAAAGGTGTTCTGGCCGAACGAGGTAAGCCTCGACATACTGCGACGCTGCGACGGCGAGACGACGGTGGCCACGATGGTGACTGCCCTCGCGGCGGAATACGGCGCTCCGGAAGAAGACATCGAGCCCGATGTGGTCACCTTCCTGCAGGAGTGGACCGACAAGCTGCTGGTGAGATCATGAGCGAAGTTCTGCTCCCTCCGATCGGCATGCTGGCCGAACTGACGCATCGCTGCCCGCTGCAATGTCCCTACTGTTCCAACCCGGTCGAGCTTCTGAAGGCGAACCGTGAACTCGACACGCAGACCTGGCTCGATCTGTTCCACCAGGCAGCAGATCTCGGCGTTCTCCAGGTACACCTCTCGGGCGGCGAACCGACGCTGCGCCGCGACCTCGAGGAACTCGTGGCCGGGCTCTCCTCGCGTGGTGTCTATACCAATCTGATCACCGCCGGCGTCGGCATCGCCGAGGGCCGCATAAGGGCGCTGGCCGAAGCCGGTCTCGACCATGTGCAGCTAAGCATTCAGGGCGCACGAGCCGCCACCACCGACCGTATCGGCCACTATCGCGGCGGCCACGAAAAGAAGCTCGATACGGCGCGGCGCGTCAAGGCCGCTGGCCTGCCACTCACCATCAACGCGCCGATCCACCGCCACAATATGGAAGAGGTGCCCGAATTCATTGAGCTTGCATTGGAGCTGGGCGCCGAGCGGCTGGAGATCGCCAATGTCCAGTATTCCGGCTGGGCGTTGGTCAATCGCGATGCGCTTATGCCGGATCGCGCATCCGTCGAGCGGCAGATCGAAATCGTCGAGGCGGCGCGCGAGCGGCTGCGCGGCGTCATGAATATCGATTTCGTCACGCCGGACTATTTCGCCACCTATCCCAAGCCCTGCATGGGCGGCTGGGCGCGCGATGCCTTCATGGTCGCGCCCGATGGCACGGTCCTGCCCTGCCATGCCGCGCATACGATCCGTTCGCTGACATTCGAACGCTTCGGGGAGAGAACGCTGGCCGAAATCTGGACCGACTCGCCGGCCTTCAACGCGTTTCGCGGCACAGACTGGATGCAGGAACCCTGCCGCAGTTGCGAGCGCCGCGAAATCGACTGGGGCGGCTGCCGCTGCCAGGCCATGGCGATTGCCGGCGATCCGGCTGCAACCGATCCGGCCTGCGTGAAATCGCCGATCCACGCCCGTATGGGCATGCTGATCGAAGACGCGCTGGCGGCAGCCCGATCCGATGAAGATGCCGATGCGAAAGCCTCGGACTTCGTCTATCGCCGCATCACAACCGTGTCCGAGCCGGTACCGTAATCTCAGAGCATCGGACCGAAAAGTGGAATCCGGTTTTCGGAACATCCGATGCTCAATCAAAGTGTTAGAGCGTCCTTTGTGCGTCCGATTGGACGCACGGCGCTCTAGAGCGGTTCAGGCCTTGACTGAATCGGAGGGGATTCCGGTTTTGGCTGTTTTGTGATTCAAGATGCTGGCTGGATAGGAGGCCAGCATCTATGACGCGACCTCTTTCGAATGATCTTCGTGAGCGTGTTGTTGGCGCGATTGAGGCTGGCGAGAGCTGCCGGTCGGTAGCGGCTCGTTTCGGTGTTGCCGTGTCGTCGGCGGTGAAGTGGTCGCAGCGTTACCGTTCGAGCGGATCTGTTGCGCCCGGAAAGATGGGCGGCCACCGCAAGCACATATTGGGGCCGCACCGTGCGTTCATCGCCGAACGGATCAACCAGACGCCGCATCTGTCGCTGCATCGGCTGAAGGAAGAGCTGGCGGCGCGTGGGGTGAAAGTGTCGCACGATACGGTGTGGCGGTTCCTGCGGCGCGAGGGGCTGCGGTTCAAAAAAAACGCTGTTCGCCCTTGAGCAGGCGCGCGCCGACATTGTCCGCCGACGGCAACGCTGGCGCTCCTTTCAGTCCAGCCTCGATCCGAGACGCCTGGTGTTCATCGACGAGACCTGGATCAAGACCAACATGGCGCCGCTCTACGGCTGGGGGCCGCGAGGCAAGCGCCTGCGCGGCTTTGCCCCGCATGGCCATTGGCGCACGCTGACATTTCTCGGCGCTTTGCGCCACGACCGGCTGACGGCGCCTTGCGTCTTCGACGGACCGATCAACGGCCCATGCTTCCGCGCCTATGTCGAGCAGCAGCTCGTGCCGGTGCTGGAACCCGGCGACATCGTCGTGATGGACAATCTCGGCTCGCACAAATCGGCCGCCATCCGGCAGATGATCCGCGCCGCCGGCGCCAGGCTCTGGTACCTGCCGCCCTACTCGCCCGATCTCAATCCGTGTATGGATGGCTCCTGCGGGTCAAGGTGTCGGATCGGGTTTGGTGAACCGGTCGGTTGCGGCCATGTATACGGCGTCTGAATGTGCAACGAGGTCGTTGCGCGCCCTGATGAATATCCG